>JANLXV010000079.1:0-3508 GCA_031365305.1 Chitinophagaceae bacterium | reverse complement strand
CATAAATTTGCCATGCTGTTGTTACAAAAGGAAGGCATCCGACAATTGCCATGCGCACAAAGTGGGTTGTGTATAGTATTTTCTTGCGGTCAATTCTATCAGCCAATACACCGGCATAGGGACCGAATAAAATAAAAGCTGTTACCCGTAACGTTAACGCGGTAGCTAAAATAGCAGCTGAATTTTCGCCTCCAAACTGAAACGCAAGCAAGGCTATTCCTACCCAGGTGAAAGCATCACCAAGCAGGCTAATCGTTTGCGATAAATAAAGCTTTAAAAATATCTTGTCCCGTAACGGGCTGAATGAATGTATCATGAAACCTGAAAATAAATTAATGCAATAGCAGCAGTGGTCATTACAAGTAAAGTAATAAAGCCTAAGACATTTGATAGCTTCCCGTTTGTATGCTCCTTCATTATTTTTTTATTATTTGCAATATGTAAAAGGATGCCGATAAGTACCGGGGAGGTAAGTCCATATAATATGGCGGTATAAAGCAAGGCTTTGATTGGGCTGATACCAATTTCATTAATCAACAAACTAACAATGAGAGAAATAATTATTACGATGTAGAAAGGCTTTGCCTGGTTAAACTTTTTATCCAGGTTGCCCTTCCATCCAAACGTTTCCGAAATAATGTAAGACAGGGAACCGCTTAGTACTGGAATAGCTATCAAGCCTGTACCTATAACTCCAATAGCAAAAAGTAAATAAGAAGCTTTACCGGCAACAGGCTCCAGCGCTTTTGCGGCCTGCTCCACAGTGTCAATTTGAGTGATCCCTTTGCTGAACAAGACCGTGCCTGCGGTTAAAATAATAAAAAACATAACCATCACTGATAAGAACATACCAAGGATTACGTCCGCTTCCATCTTCTTAATCAATAAACCCATAAAACGATTTTCCTTTTTTCTTGTTTCTGTAGGGGCTTCGCTGTTCCTACAAATATTTCTTCGGGCTAATAGCAATTGACTGGATTTTTGCACATCTTCGGCTTCCATAGATACTTGCCAAAAAAACAAGTAGGGAGAAATAGTTGTGCCTAAAATGGCGACAATAATCTCAATAAAATCTTTATTAAATTTTAATGTAGGAATGAACGTTCCTTTAAAAACATTACTCCAATTCGGGTGTGTAAAAAAGGGTATAGCGATGTATAAAAGCAGTGACAGGCATAAGTATTTTAAAACCGAAACAATTTTATGATAAGGCAGGTATATTATAAGAAAGATTAGCAAGACTGTAAAACCTACACTAAAAATGATGGGATGAATTGATGGGAATAACAGGTTAGAAACAGCACCCATTCCTGCAATGTCAGCGCCAATGTTTAAAACCATAGCCGGCACACTTAACGCCATTATAAAATATAACGTTGGTTTTGAATAGTGTTTTTTTAGGGTAGTAGTAAGTCCTACTGTGGTAACTAGGCCTATTCTTGCACACATCTCCTGTATACCAGCCATCAACGGAAAGGTTACGATTGTGGTCCACAAAGTAGCAAATCCAAACCTTGCACCCGCCTGTGAATACGTTGCAATTCCTGATGGATCGTCATCGCTTGCACCCGTAATAATGCCTGGTCCCAGCGTTGAAAAAAACTTTTTAATTTTTGCTGAAAAACTTGCCATATTGACCTTTTAATTTTTTTCTTAAGTATTTTGTTCTATTTCTTACCATTCCAAGGTAAATAAGTACAGTGATGGGTGTTATTGTATTTATCGATATACCAAATGTTGATCTATATAAATTAAGATGAAAGAAAAAATAGATGTTGGCTGCAACACATAGTAACAGTAAAACCATTATGATATGGTAAAATGTTTTCAAAGCTTATATGCCTATATTTAAATCATTTATTATTTAATCTTCACCTTCAACAATTTTATTGAATTGATAAAAACCAAAGTATCTGGCAGCAAATGGATGGCCGCTGCCTGAACCGGCCCAAGTATTCTTAATAAAACAAGTATAATCCCGGTTATATGAACAACACCTACACCTACAATGATATTTTCTTTGATTGTACGAAAAGCTCTTTTGCTGATAGCCCGTGCCCGTGCAATCTTTTCTAACCTATCCTGCATCAATACAATGTCTGCTGCTTCCATCGCTGCTTCTGTACCCATTGCACCCATTGCAATGCCGATGTTTGCCTGCACTAATGCAGGTGCATCATTTATGCCATCCCCGACCATTGCCACTTTTTCACCTTTGCCTTGGAGTTCTTTTACTATTCTGATTTTATCTTCCGGTAATAAATTCGCTCTAAAGTCTGTAATGCCTACCTGCTCTGAAACGTGTTTGGCCGTTTCTGAATTATCACCGGTGAGCATCACAATATTTTTTATCCCACTTTTTCTTAACCCTTCCACCATTTCTTTTGCTCCTTCACGTATAGCATCTGATATATAAAAAATGCCTGCTAATTTATTGTCCACTGAAAGGTAAATAGCTGTATCAGTAAGATTTTCTGAAGTTGGCGACATGGACACTTTGCTTTCTTCCATGTATAGCTTATTGCCAAATAAAATGGGCTTGCCTTCCACTTTTGCTGAAACGCCGCGACCTTTTATTACTTCAAAGTTTTCAGGTTCACCGTAAGTAATTTTCAAGCCATCTGCATAACTTAAAATTGATTTTGCCAGTGGATGACTGGAGCGCCTGTCCACAGCAGCAGCGAACTGCACCAACTTATTTTCATCGAAATTTTTGTCAATTATTTCAACGCGGTTTACAGCCGGAGTTCCCGCAGTTAATGTTCCTGTTTTATCAAAAACAATTGTGTTAACCTTTGCCAATTCTTCTAAAAACTTACCGCCTTTTACAAGTATGCCTTCTCTTGCAGCACGGGCAATAGCTGCAATGGTAACAAGAGGAGTTGCCAATCCTAATTCTGCCGGAGAAGTAAATATTAATAAGGCAATTACAAGCTTAACATCCCGGGTATAAAAATAAACAGCACCAACAAAAACGAATACGATAGGGATAAGCCAAGTAGCTACTTTATCTGTGAGTTTTTCTATTGGCGCCTGTTCAGCCTCTGCTTCTTCTACTAAAGTTATAATACGGGAGAAAACAGTGTCCTTTCCAGCTTTTGTCATTTGGATATCCAGTGCGCCCAATTCAACAATAGTTCCGGCAAAAGCATCGCTGCCAACAGCTTTTTCCTGCGGAACACTTTCACCTGTTATGGGTGCCTGGTTAACAGAACCTGCGCCACCAGTTACTTTTCCATCAACCGGAATCTTCTCTCCTGCTTTTACTAAAATAATATCCCCGATTTTTAAATCATCTATTTGTACTGTTTCTTCCTTGCCTTCTTTTTTTATGATAGCTGTTTTTGGAACAGAGCCTATAAACTCTTTAATAGATGCTCTTGCCCTTTCGCCACTTGCGCTGGCAATATATTCAGCAATAAGGATTATCATTAACACCACTGCACCAGCGAGGTATTCTTTTCCAAGAACAGAAATGATCACGGCTATTGTGATAAAAATTTCGGTG
>JANLXV010000071.1:0-7095 GCA_031365305.1 Chitinophagaceae bacterium | reverse complement strand
CAAAAGACATCATATCATCCGGAATACTTGAGCTGTATGCGCTTGGCATATCTTCTCCTGAAGAAACTGCACAGGTGGAGCAATGGCTTACCATTTATCCTGAAGTGAGTGAAGAATTAAACCATATTGAAAGTGTTATTGAAGACTATGCCAGGGCGAATGCAGTTGAGCCACCTGCTGCTTTAAAAGAACGTATTACAGGTAATATTGATTTTAATAGAAATGTAACTACAGAAGACACTGGCTCTTCAAATATATTAACACCTGTTTTAAATGATGTAACTGAACAAAAGGTTTATACAATTTCTACTTTCTTTAAATGGGCTGCAGCAGCATGTTTTGTTTTGTTGCTCGGAAGCCTTGCCTTAAACTATTCTTATTTTAACCGGTATAAATCTGCAAAAAATGATCTGCAGGTTGCGCAAAGTGAATTGGAAAAAACAAGAGAAGTAGCATCGGCTATGACGCATGATATGGATGTAGTTACAGATAAAGATGCCCGCCCTGTAGTGCTTAATGGCACGGCGCATGCTCCTGATGCTTTAGCAAAAATATTTTGGATGAAAGATTCCGGCGAGGTATATGTTGATCCGTCAAACCTGCCCCAACCCGCTGCAGGTAAGCAATACCAGTTATGGGCCATTGTGGATGGTAAACCGGTTGATGCCGGTATGATCAGCCTGCAAAAGGGAAATTATAAGATTCAAAAAATGAAAAGCTTTGGCAGTGCACAAGCCTTTGCTATAACGCTTGAAAAAGCCGGTGGCAGCGCAACGCCCACCATGGATGAGATGTATGTAATGGCTAAGATCTAAGCCTGCTTACGTGCTATAGCCATCTAACAAAAAAGCCGTCAAAATATTCTCATCTTTTTCCTCACACCTAATAACTCACGCCTCATACCTCAAACCTATATTGCCATTTGTCATAATTTTTTAAAAACAATGCAATCCAATCTTAAAGCATCGCCGTAAGTGAGTCGTATCATTTAAAAAATAGACACACATGAAAAAAATTAAAATTTTAGGCTTGGTTATCCTTTCCTCATTTTTTGTAAATGCATCAATTGCACAAACAGAAAAAACTGTAATGGTTGGTGGCGCAGCAATGTATCCTTCAAAAAATATTGTTGAAAATGCGGTAAATTCAAAAGATCACACAACACTTGTTGCTGCTGTTAAAGCTGCAGGGCTTGTAGAAACATTATCCGGCGCAGGACCATTCACGGTATTTGCACCCGTTAACAGCGCCTTTGACGCTTTGCCTGCAGGCACTGTTGATAATCTTTTAAAACCTGAAAGTAAAGATGCTTTAACAGGTATTCTTACTTACCATGTTGTACCTGGTAAATTAGATTCAAAAGAATTAATGAACATGGTGAAAGCCGGTAATGGTAAAGCGACACTTACTACTGTTGCAGGCGGAACGCTTACGGTTACAAGAAAAGGTAATCATCTTATGGTTACAGATTCAAAAGGTGGTGTATCGGAAATTACCACAAAAGACGTTTATCAAAGTAATGGTGTTATTCATGTTATTGATAAAGTATTAATGCCATAAAAACAGTTGGTTTTAGATTTAAATAAAAGGGTACAGATTTCTGTACCCTTTGTTATTATAAACCGCTTTTAAAAAGTTATGCAACCGCTTTATTAACCAGCGCAGCAGCTTCGCTTAATAATATTGCAGATTGAACCTTTAACCCGCTCTTATCAATAAGCTCTTTAGCCACTTCGGCATTAGTACCTTGTAATCTTACAATAATCGGTATATCAATAGTGCCAATAGATTGATAAGCATCAATAACACCCTGTGCCACTCTATCACATCTAACAATGCCGCCAAATATGTTTATTAATATAGCTTTCACCTTTGGATCTTTTAATATGATCCTGAAACCGGCCTCAACAGTTTGAGCATTTGCCGTACCACCAACATCTAAAAAGTTTGCAGGTTCGCCACCACTCAACTGTATCATATCCATGGTTGCCATGGCAAGGCCTGCACCGTTAACCATACAGCCAACATTACCATCCAGCTTAACAAAATTCAAATTGAATTTGTCAGCTTCTACTTCTGTCGGGTCTTCTTCTGACACATCCCGCATTGAAGCAAGATCAGGATGACGAAGCAGGGCATTATCATCAATGTTCATTTTACAATCCACCGCAATCATCTTTTCATCACTGGTTTTAAACAGCGGGTTTATTTCAAGCATATTACAATCAAGAGATGTAAAAGCCGTGTAAAGATTGGTTACGAATTTTACGCAATTCTTAAACGCTTCACCTTTAAGGCCAAGATTAAACGCAATCTTTCTTGCCTGGTAACCTTGCAGGCCGCCACCCGGATGCACCCATTCCTTGTAAATTTTTTCTGGTGTATCATGGGCCACATCTTCAATGTTCATTCCGCCTTCTGTGCTATAGATTACCACATTACGGCCTTTACTCCGGTCCATCAAAATAGATAAATAAAATTCTTTCACTTCATTCGGCCCTTCATAATATACATCCTGCGCAACCAACACTTTATTTACAAGTTTGCCAGCAGCACCCGTTTGAATAGTGATCAGCGTACCGCCTAAAATATTTTGCGCAATAATTTTTACGTCCTCTGCATTTTTAGCTACTGCCACACCGCGTTGTTCTGTGCCTGCTATTTTCCCTTTGCCCCGGCCACCGGCATGTATCTGTGCTTTTACCACTGCAAACTTGCTGTTAAACTGCGAGTGTATCTGCCGGTAAGCTTCCTCTGCCTGCAATGGGCTGCTGCACACAATACCTTCCTGTACAGGCACCATATATTTTTTTAATAATTCCTTTGCCTGGTACTCATGAAGATTCATAAAAAATAATTTAGACTAAGATAAAAGCAAATTGCCAAATGGAACACATTTGTGAAAGCCCTACCTATAATTTGTGGATATACACTTATAATTTGGTTCTTTCATATACGTCTTGCAGCAGTAAAAAAGCATCCACACTGGCTATAAATATTTTTTCCCCAGGCAGATTATATTCTTTCAACTGCCACAATCCTTCTCTGTTTATGGCAAAGTGCTCTACATGTCAGAATCAATAAGAATATATACTTTTAAAGAAGGTATAGCTCGATAAAGCCTGAATTTTTCACCACGGTCGTAATTTTTTGTAGACCTGAAAGTATTTCAATAATTGCCACAGGTTGCGTAGCTGTATCTTCATCTTGTGTTGAGAGTATGATATCTCCACAAATAATTGAAATATCAGGATAATTAAACAAAGCATTTTCTGGAATATGTATCCGCATATCCCTGCCATAAGGTTGGCAATTTTCCCCTTTTAATCCGGCAGATAATGCAGAAATAATATTAACTGAAATAATGTTATGCCGTGTGCTGGCACCGGCCATTGCAAAAATTTCGCCTTTGTAATACTCATGATTTTCCAATGAGTCTTTCTCCATTTTGAGATACTCGGGAATAGTATAAAGTTTTTTTTGAAAAGACGGCAAAGGTTCTTTTAACTCCATGCTCTAAAGTTACATTAGATAGCGGTAAACCAGAGTGCTGTATCGCTAAAAGTACTGCCCCTCTTTACCAACTTTCTAACAGTAACTTGGTTACCTTTATTCATAAATTTTTTATCTGTTTATGAGGCAAAAGGTTGATGAAGCAGTACGGTTTATCAGGCAAACTTATATAGAAACTCCAGAGGTAGGCGTGGTGCTTGGCAGCGGGTTGGGCAGCTTTATTAATGAAATGACCATCTCCCACGAAATTGATTATAGTGCTATACCAAATTTCCCCGTAAGTACAGTTGAAGGCCATAGCGGTAAATTATATTTTGGCGAAATAGAAGGCAAAAAAATTGTGGCCATGGCAGGGCGTTTTCATTATTATGAGGGTTATAGTACACCTGAAGTTGTATTTCCAATACGGGTTTTAAAATTTCTTGGCATTTCAACTTTATTAATAAGCAATGCAGCAGGCGGCACTAACAAATCATTTGCAGTTGGAGACCTCATGATCATCAAAGATCATATTGGTTTCTTTACGGTTAATCCTTTGTTAGGTAAGAATGATGACGACCTTGGCCCACGTTTTCCTGATATGAGCGAGCCTTATAAAAAAGATATCATCGCCAAAGCAAAAAGTATAGCCAAAGCAAAAAACATCAATCTTAAAGAAGGAATATATGCAGGTGTTACCGGTCCCTCATTTGAGACGAGAGCTGAATATAAATTGCTGAATCTTGTTGGCGCAGATGCTGTAGGCATGAGTACCGTGCAGGAAGTAATTGCTGCTGCTCACATGTCGTTACCTGTATTTGGCCTGAGCGTAATAACGGATATTGGTATACGTGAAGAAGACAATATTATTACACATGAAGAAGTGTTGCAGGCAGCAAAAGATGCGGAGCCAAGGTTAACATTACTCTTTAAAGAACTAATAAAACAGCTATAACCGTTTGCCAGCGCCCAATGCCAAAGATCAATTTATCTCAATATTTTTATTTTTCCGTTTTCATACTTGTCTTTATTATTCTTGCTGCAGATGTTTCAGCTCAGCTTCCGCGGAATATACTTAACCAGGCAAAGGGCAGGGTAAGAGGCATAACGGGTGCCACAAAAAATAATTCAGATACTTCAGGCAACGGCTCAGGTTTTGAACGTAGAAATGACCTGGCAGATTCCATTACCATTTCTTACCGTTATCTTGATTCCTTAAAAAGTAATCGCCTTGATTCAACCCTTAATGATTTTAATAAATACTTTTCCATACCTGCCCAATACCTCACTTTAGGCAACAATGGCAGCGCTTCTTACCCCATACTATTTACACCGCAATTAAAAGCCGGATGGGATGCAGGCTTTCACGCTTACGATGCTTACAGGTTTACGCTTGAAGGCACAAGGTTTTTTAAAACTACCCGCCCCTTTACGCAGCTTACTTATTTGCTGGCTTCCGGCAAGGAGCAAATGATACAAGTGTTGCACACACAGAACATTAAGCCTAACTGGAATTTTGGATTTAATTACCGCTTAATTTCTGCACCGGGATTTTTTAAAACTCAAAATACCAATCATAATAATTACAGGCTATTCACCAACTACCAGGGCCCCAAAAAAAGATATGCCGCCTACTTTGTTTTGGTAGGAAATAAATTGACATCATCTGAAAATGGAGGCATACAAAGCGATACTTTTCTTAGCCAAAGTAAATACAGGGAACGCTTTAGTATACCCGTAAATCTTGGCGGCGACGCAGAGTTTACGTTTAATGTATTTTCAACAAAGATTTTTACAGGTAATATTTATAAAGATTTTACTTTTTTTCTCAGGCAGAGCTACGACTTTGGGAAAAAGGATTCTGTGATCATCAATGACAGCACAACAGACTACCTGTTTTACCCGAGGTTCCGTTTTCAACATACGCTCACTTCTAACTCGTATGCCTACCAGTTCAAGGATACCTTAGGCCTGGATAGAAGAGGTACAAATAAATCGGCTGTGGCAGATTCAACCCTATTTAAAAACTGGTACGATACAACACTAAATCCTACAGGTGGCCTGGCATTTTATATGACAGATAAGTGGCGAAGCATTACCAATGATTTTTCTATACGCCAATTCCCCGATATAAAAAACCCGGCCCAATTTGTTGAAGCAGGTATACGGGTTGAAAATTATACAGGCACATTTGATGATAATACAGTCAATTTTTTAAACATAGCGGTGCATGGTGAGTACAGGAATAAAACAAGAAACAAAAAGTGGGATGCTATTGCCAAAGGTGAATTTTATGTTACGGGTAAATACGCTGCTGATTATTCTGCTTTCGCTTCATTAACACGTTCATTAAGCTCTAAACTTGGCGATGTGGAAATATTATTTCAAAATGTGAACAGAACGCCATCTTTTATATATAACCCCTTATCATCCTTTAATTATAAAAATCCAGGGGATTATAAGAAAGAGAATATTATCATTTTTTCTGCCGCGGCCAAAAATCCATTTTTCAATCTTTGGTTCAGGAATATTTCGTTAACCAATTATGCCTTCTTTAAAAATTATCATCAAACAGATCAATCATCAGGACTGATCAACATTATACAATTCCAGGGTTCAAAGACTTTTAAAATCTCACGTCATCTTAAATTATATAGCGATGCGATAGTTCAGCAAGCCGGCTCCACATCGCCTGTTCAGGTTCCTGTATTTTATACGCGGCAGCAGCTTGCCTTTGAAGGCTTGTTTTTTAAAAACTTAAACTTAAGTACGGGGCTGGATATGAGGTATTACACACCATATAAAATGTATAATTATTCTCCGGTACTGGGGCAGTTCTTTCCGCAGGATTCGGCAACCATTAAAAACCGGCCAGATATTGCTGCATTTTTTCATTTCAGAATTAAAACTTTTACGGGATTTGTAAGGTTGGAAAATTTAAATGCCATGAGCTTTGATAATGGTTTCGGCTTCACAAAAAACAACTTTGCAGCACCTAACTATCCTACACCCGGCCTTATGATGCGGGTTGGCGTTCAATGGAATTTTGTGAATTAATGTCGTGAGTCAAATGGTCAATGGTAAATGGTCATTCGGTTATTAGCTATTCCATTCATTGTTTGTTAAGTTTTTTATAAGGGTCGTATTGTTATTAAATAAGCAATACTTTTGTTATTGAAAATGAAAAAGCTATTAACAGCTATTGTTGCGGTGCTTTACCTTGGTTTATCCAGCGGTTTTGCAATTGATGTGCATTACTGTATGGGCAAAGTTGTTTCTGTAAATCTGGAGACTAAAAAATCAGGAAAGTGCGGCAGATGTGGCATGACTGCGAAAAAAGGTTGTTGCCAGGATCAGCTTACTGTACTCAAAATAAATGATTCTCATAAGGCTAACTATACAAGTTATTCCTTTCAGCCCGGTCTTTATATTCTATCCAACAATTATTCTTCTTTACAATTATACCACCTCTGGATGCTCTAAGTAATATTTATGGTTTAAGATGATTCATTTTTCGGTCGTCCATTAAATCTTCACAAATACCAAATTCATACGTTATGTTACTCAAAAGCTGCTCATGTTCTTGGTATCAATATTAAAGTT
>JANLXV010000070.1:0-3279 GCA_031365305.1 Chitinophagaceae bacterium | reverse complement strand
CCAGTCGCTGCCGCCTTCAGAAATATTATACGCCACATGGCTGCCATCTTTTGAAAAATTCATACCCGAAAGGGATGTGGTGCCATCTTTTGAAAAGGTGTTGGGATCAAGAAATACTTCAGCAGTACCGCCACCCACCGGCTCACGGTAGATGACATATTGATTTTGCAAGCCGGAATTCTTGCTATAATAAATATAGTTGCCCTGTTTAAAAGGCGCAGAAAATTTCTCATAGTTAAAGATGGTTTCATAACGTTTGCCTATGGCCTGGCGGTAAGGGATTTTGTCTAAATAATTTTGTGTTACAGCATTCTGAGCCTTAACCCAGGCGCCGGTTTCAGCACTGGTGTCATTCTCTAACCAACGGTAGGGATCATGCACATCAGTGCCAAAATAATTATCAACAACAGTATTATCTTTTTTAGTAACAGGATAGGTCAAAGCGTTTGTTTTTATGGTCATGTTTTTAGAAGGTGTGGTCTTGCTGATGCAGCCAAAAATGGTGATGCAAAACAAGACTGGTAAAACTTTAAATATGTTCGTCATAAATAAATTATTGAACGCAAATGTGATGATTTAAATGAAAAAGGAACGCTTAAAAGTAGTTCAATTTAATTACCGGCGCCCACCCGGTCAATCTCGTCATTGGCGCCGCCATTTTGCCTGTTGTTGGTTTTAAGCATCTTGCCAAAGCGGTAGGTAAAGCCAAGTGTGACTACCCTGGAATCTCTTTTTATATTGAAATATTCTGTAGCATTTTCAAACTGCGTGTTACCTTCTATAATAACAGTATAAAAAATATCCCGGAAGCTAAGTTTTAATGAGCCTTTATCTTTAAAAACAGGTCGGCTAAAAGCCACCGTTGCCTGGCCTGCAGGCGATAAGATTTCCTGCAAATCATTTCTTGAGCGGCTGATATAAAAGCCGGAGAGCTCGCCTGTATATTTTTTCCCTAATTTAAACTGGTTAGTTAAAGTAAGGCTGAGTTGGTTTACAGAAGATGTGATGGTATGATAAACCATGCCGGTTAACTGTTTATAATTATAAGTTGTTTGTGCCGATAAGTTCCACCATTTTGCCGGCAACAATTCTGCCGATACTGATACGCCGGCAACAGACGCCTTACCGATATTGCCTTCAGAATAGTATAACAGGCCATCATCATCAGTAAGAAATAATTGTGAAAAATAATTTTTAATGCTGCTGTAGGAAAGGGTAGTGGTTAATACAGATTTATACTGGTGCGTTACTTCAAAATTCCAACTGTATTGTGGCAAAAAAAACGGGTTGCCACTCTGGTAAGTATATTTATTAATAATGAAAATAAAAGGGTTCAGCTTTTGAAAGGCCGGTCTGTCTATACGCCGCCCGGTTGTAAAAGAAAATGTATTTGCTGAATCGGCAGCATAGCTTATAGAGCCGGAGGGAAATACACCTGCATATTTGCGGGAAAAAGCAGAATCCTTGCGCAATGGATTACCCAACTGGTTGGCGTTGTAATTGGTTTTTTCATAGCGTAAGCCGGCCTGAATATTTAACCTGCCGGCCTGTTGCTGAAGGCTGGTATACAAGGCCGAAATTTGTTCATTGTATAAAAAATGATTGCTCTTTCCATAATCCGGCCGGGAAGCTGTGCCATCAAAATAAGTGTAGTCTGCCAGGTTATTTGTTTTAATATCAGAGTGTTTAAAACCTGATTCTATTTTACCGCTTTTGCCAATACTTATATTATGATCGCCTTTTAAAGACAAGATTTGTATAGCAGAGGGAATGCGACCCGTGGAAGCATCGCTAAGCGTGGCTGAAGCAAATGGCCAGTTGGCAAAATACTGTTTGTTATTAAGATCATAATTAAGCCAGTCTGCATTTATGGTAACCTCCTGGTCCTGAGACAACACATGCCGGAAGTTGATGTTGGTGCCTGTATTTTTAAAGGAATTGCTGCTGGTACTTGTTGTAATAATAGAAGAATCTACATTACCATTTTTGCCAAGCCAGGTAGCAGCAGCATTAGATTCGCCTCTTCTGTAAAACAAAATGCCTGTAACACCTACGCCGAGTGTTGTATTTTTAGAAATGAAATAATCAATACCGCCTTTTACCGATTGGTTATTACTGGTACCGGTAAAATATGTTGGCTGATCCAGTGTGGCAGTCAGATTTTTATCAGCATCAAAATATTTTCGCAACGCGTATACATTAGTAAAATAGTTATTAAGATTGGCGCTGATAGTTGCGTAGGCATTAACCTTTCCTTTACGGTAATTTAGTACAACGGTGTTGTTTGTTTTAGAATAGCGGCCCTGCCCAACGGAGAGTGATAAATTGCCATTAAAACCTTCCTGCCTATTCTTTTTTGTTTTAATATTGATGATACCGGCATTGCCGCCGGCATCATATTTTGCGGAAGGATTTCCAATTAACTCAATTTGTTCTACCTGCGATGAACTCATACTGCTTAGCATATTATTCAGGTCGCTGCCGGAGAGAAAGGTTTGCCTGCCATCAATAAAAATCTGCACACTAGGTTTGCCCTGTAAACTTATCGTACCATTTTTATCAACCGTTACACCGGGAGATTTTTCCAGCACCTCTAAAATAGTAATACCTGCGCTGGAAGCCAGGGCGTCAACATTAATTAATACTTTACCCTGCTCATGTTGTATAAAAGGTTTTAAGGCGGTTACAGAAACCTGGTCTAATACGCCGCTTTTCAAAAGCTTAAAAATCAACACCTCATTGTTTGCTGCCGGCAAGCTAATTTTTTGATGAAGACTTTGATAACCGGCATGGCTTATGGTTAACTGATAGTTCCCTTTTAGCAGGTTTGATAAGTTGCCGCTTCCTGCTGAATCTGCGATAGCTGTGCGTAGTAAATTTTTTCCGTTTTCATCAATAACTTCCAGGGAAGCACCGGCAAGTGGTTGGTTAGATTCGTTAATAACATTAACCCGGATAGAATTTGTATCACCAATGTTTAATTGGCTAAAAGTTTGTTTAAACAACAGGCAGAAAGCAACGAAAATGAGGCATTTTTTCATTGAAGTTGCCAAACTAATACTTTGCCTTCAAATTTTACTTATTTTATAGATGTATTTGAACGATTGGTTAGCCAAAAGCGCTGAAATGTGAATCTGTTGGGCTGAAACATATACTTCATCATTATTGGCAATCCAACAGCATTGATATTGATACAAGAATCACAGATGAGGGCAGGCCTGATATACGAACGCTTGTGATAAGCCATGAAATTGCTGAAGGAAAAATATTGTCGAATTC
>JANLXV010000037.1:0-5838 GCA_031365305.1 Chitinophagaceae bacterium | reverse complement strand
GCAACCTGGTTAAGATATTTATCAATTTCTTCACCTGTCATTCCCACGCCCTAATCAGAAATGGTAATGGTATTGTTTTCTGTATTAAGTCTTACCTCAATAGAATAATTGCCCAACTCACCTTTAGCTTCACCAATAGACGATAATGTTTTAAGTTTTTGCGTGGCAACAACCGCATTACTAACCAATTCCCTTATAAAAATCTCATGGTCGCTGTAAAGAAATTTTTTAATGATAGGGAAGATATTTTCCGTTTGTACCCTAATGTTACCTTTTTGCATTACGTAATTTTTTGTGTGACTTTTCAAAAAAAATGCCACGTTCATTTTATGACAAGGTGTCAACTATTTCATTAGCGCTTTTCAATACTGCCGCTACCCGACTTATCAATTTGCTGCTGTTCGGGGTTTCCGGAATAGTAAATACTTCCGCTGCCACTTGCCCTGGCTTTCAGCCTTACACTGCAATGCACGTATGCAGTTCCACTGCCAGCAATTGAAATATCAGCATTTTCGGAGAGTAATTCATCAGATTTAAAATCGCCGCTACCACTGATATTAGCTTCAAGATTTTTGCATTTACCACGGAGTATGATTTTCCCACTGCCCGAAATATCAGTTTCTACTTTTGGCGCATCTAAAATGGCAGAAACATCTCCTGATCCTGAAACCTTCACCTGAATCCTGTCGCTATTTGTTATGGTATTTGTAGAAGTAATATTTCCTGAACCGCTTACATATAATCTGTTTAGGCTTTTTGCCACCACGTGTGTCGTAACATGAGCGTTTCGTAAACTGATGTTTGATTTATAGTGTATCTCCAGCATACCATTATCCACTTCTGTAATAATGTACTTCATAATATTATCATCTGCTTCAATAATAATTTTATTTTCAGAGCCACTTTCTATATCTACATTAATAGAGCCTGAAGCCTGCACACCTTCAAAGCCGCCTACCTGCCTGTTTTCTGAAATAACATTGCCGCTGCCTGTTTGAACATTACATGAACCTGCAATAATTGTTATTGCTATCAGTACAATTATATTTCTCATAAATTAAATTTGGACAAATGTAGTAAAATGACTGCCCGTTAACGCATTTGTGTAAACGCTTAACTTAGCAGCCAAATGACTGATAAAATTCTCATTCTTGATTTCGGTTCGCAATACACGCAACTGATTGCCAGGGCTGTAAGAGAAGCCAATGTATATTGCGAGATTATTCCTTTTCATAAAGATTTTACCGGGGAAGAAAATATAAAAGGCATTATACTTTCGGGCTCTCCTTTCTCGGTAAATGAGGATCAGCCTCCGGCGGTAGATATTAAAGCATTGGCCCGGAAGTATCCCGTTCTTGGTATTTGTTATGGCGCACAACAGACCGCTAAATTATTTGGTGGCATAGTGGAAAAAAGTGATAAACGTGAATACGGCAGGGCAACATTAAGTATTATTGATCATCTTGATCTTTTAAAAGATGTATCAGCTTCATCGCAGGTATGGATGAGCCATAGCGATACCATAAAAAAGCTTCCTGAAGGATTTAAATTATTAGCCACCACCGCAAGCATTCCTGTTGCTGCTTTTAAAAGCGTGTTGCCGGAACATCTTGCTTTATACGGCATACAATTTCATCCTGAAGTGTATCATTCCATTGAAGGAAAAAAAATCTTACAAAACTTTCTTGTAAACATTTGCGGTTGCACGCAGGACTGGACGGCGGCGCATTTTGTTACAGAAAGTGTTGAAGCCATTAAGAAACAGGTTGGTAATAAAAGAGTGATCATGGCTTTAAGTGGCGGGGTTGATTCTACCGTCGCGGCCACCTTAATTTATAAAGCTATCGGAGATAATCTTTATGGCATTTTTGTAGATAACGGTGTACTGCGCCAGGACGAGTTTGAGCAGGTATTGGCGAGTTGTCGCCAGATAGGTTTAAACATAAAGGGCGTTAATGCTAAAGAACATTTTTACACCAAGTTAGCTGGCAAAGTAAGCCCGGAAGAAAAGCGTAAAATTATTGGCAAATGCTTTATTGAAATTTTTGATGAAGAAGCTTCGGAACTTGCGGATATCTCTTTCCTGGGGCAAGGCACCATATATCCTGACGTGATAGAATCAGTATCTGTGCATGGTCCATCTGCAACCATCAAGTCGCATCATAATGTTGGCGGCCTGCCAGATCTCATGAATTTAAAGTTAGTAGAACCGTTAAGATCATTATTTAAGGACGAAGTGAGAAAGGTTGGCACTGAACTTGGCATACCTGAAGAATTATTAGGCCGTCATCCCTTTCCGGGTCCCGGCCTTGCAGTAAGAATTTTGGGAGAAGTAACAGAAGATAAAGTGAAGCTATTACAAAAAGCAGATGCCATATTTATTAATGGTTTGCGAAAACATAATTTATATGCAACGGTATGGCAGGCCGGCGCCATCTTGCTTCCTGTAAAAAGTGTTGGAGTAATGGGAGATGAACGAACGTATGAATTTACATTGGCATTGAGAGCTGTTACTTCCGTAGATGGCATGACGGCTGATTGGGCCCATCTGCCTTATCAATTTCTTGCAGAGGTATCTAATGAAATTATTAATAACGTAAGCGGCATAAACCGTGTGGTGTATGATATCAGCAGCAAACCTCCCGCAACCATTGAATGGGAATAACCACAAACACCAACCTCTTAAAACATGACGCAAAAATTTTTTTACCTCCTTTTCATTATTATATTTTATACTTCAACGGCCCGGGCACAACAAAATTTAAATGAAAAAAAGATAGTTAGAATAGGCGTTTTTGCACCATTATTTCTTGATTCAGTTTTTAAAGGCAGTACTTTAAAAGACACCAAATCAATCCCAAAATTTGTGTCTTCATCTCTTGAATTTGTACAAGGTGTGCAGGTAGCTTTTGATAAGCTTACGCTTAATGAAGAAAATGTACAGGCTTACATTTACGACACAAAGTCTTTCACAAAGCCATTATCAACTCTGGTAACCTCGCATACTCTCGATAGTTTTGACCTGTTTATAGGATCGGTACGGGATGCTGATTTTAAACAGCTTGCAGATTTGGCAAAAGACAAGAAAGTCCCTTTTTTATCTGTTACATATCCTAATGATGGGGGCGTGACTGATAACTCGTATATGGCGATAATCAATTCTACTTTAAAGGCGCATTGCGAAGGTATTTACAGTTACATTCTTCAAAACCACGGTACTGATAAAATTATTCTATGTAAAAAAACCGGCGCTCAGGAAGATAAGATTGCAGCTATTTTTAAAGCGTTGAATGAACAGGATGGCAAGCCGATTTTAAATATAGAAACCATTAATGCAGATAGTGTTTCATCTTATGGGTTGAGAAAAAAAATGGACAGCACTAAAAGCAATATAGTTATTGGTGGAAGCCTTGATGAAAATTTTTCAAAATCTGTTGCGGACGCTTGTTTCACCAACAGGAAGACTTATGAAATTAAATTAATTGGTATGCCCAACTGGGACGGCTTTAAAAGCTTTACTAAGAAAGATGCCTACAAAGATTTTAGTATTCATTTCACCACGCCTCACTATGCGGAAAAAAATTATTACAACAATATCTTTACCGAGGCTTATACTGAAGAGTTTAGTGTGAGGCCTTCGGATATGGCATATAAAGGATTTGATGCCGCTTACTATTTCACCAGGTTATTATTACAGTATCCGAAAAACTTGATGGATCATATTAACGAAAAGAAATTTACCGTGCTTCATGACTATAATTTTAAACCGATATTTGTTGACGGGAACGAAGACCATCCTGATTATTACGAGAACAAAAAATTGTTTGTCATGCGCATTTTAAATGGGGTTATAGAAAGAGAATGGTAGTACCTCAATAAAATCTTAAATGATCCTTAGTTGAGGATTACATAATCATCCTTCAAGGTTTTCGTATCTTTAAAAGAAAGCATTTAGCTAATGGAAAATGTTTATACGCCCCCGCCACGTACTATGCTGGAGGTTTTCAAGGGCCTGCCGGAGGGAACCCTTGCTCAACTAATCAATAACCAGATTTATATGTCGCCTGCTCCAAATACCAACCACCAAATAATTTTGGCAGAAATTTTTAACGGTCTTTACAATCATGTAAGAATTAAAAAACTTGGAAATGTTTTGGTGTCGCCTTTTGATGTTTTTCTAAATACAAAAAATGTATATCAACCCGATATCATTTTTATTTCTAATGAAAATATAAATGGACTTAAAGAAAATGGTTTTCATGGCGCTCCTGATCTTATCATAGAAATACTTTCGCCTGCGAGTATGACATTTGACAAAGACTTTAAAAAAAATGAATATGAAAAATCTGGTGTTACATAATATTGGATAGTTGATCCTGTAAGTAAAATAGTTGAAGGTTTTTATTTGAAAGATGATGCATATATCGCCATGCCTCCGGCAAACGGAAAAATAGATTTTAAACTGATTGGATTTTCCCTGAAGTTTTGATTTGATTGAACCAGGTTTTATTTATCACTTTTATCACTGCAAGTTTCTTTACCAAAACATCTTCCGGTTTTATAAACTCCGGCAAGTGCTTTGCTTGATAAAAATTGTTTGGAACAATCTTATCGTTTAATTGTATAATCTCTTTAGTTAATCATTCCTGTTGAATCTTATAACTTTTACAGATAAAGGCTTGTATTGTGACGCAGGCCGGTTTTATGTTGACCCATGGAAGACTGTTGACAAAGCCATCATTACACATGCGCATAGCGACCATGCTTATGCCGGTCATAAAAATTATTTGAGCCATACCTTCAGCAAGCCCATTATGGAAGCCAGGCTTGGTCCTAACAATTATCAAACGCTTGATTGGAATGAACCGATTGATATTAATGGTGTAAAAGTGTCGCTGCATCCTGCGGGGCACATCATTGGTTCATCACAAATAAGAATAGAATACAAAGGTGAAGTATGGGTGGTTAGCGGCGATTACAAGACCGAAGATGATGGCATAAGCAGCGCTTTTGAGCCTGTAAAATGTAATACGTTTATTACCGAATCTACCTTTGGTTTACCACTATACAAATGGAAGCCTCAACACCAAATTTTTGACGATGTTGTGAACTGGATCGTGAAGAATAAAGAGGCTGGAAAAACCAGTGTACTAATAGCTTATAGCCTCGGTAAAGCTCAACGTGTATTGCAGCATATTAAAGAAACGGCAGAAACAATTTATGTGCATGGCGCTATTTACAATATGCACCAGGCTTTAATAAATGCCGGCTGGAAGTTGCCGGCTGTGACCAGGATAACTAAAGACACACCAAAAGAATTATTAAAAGGCGCAACAGTTATTGCGCCGCCAAGTGCCGACGGTACGCCCTGGATGAAAAAGTTTACACCTTACTCTGTTGGCGTTTGCAGCGGCTGGATGCAGGTACGGGGTAACAAACGCAGGCGCAATGTAGATGCCGGTTTTGCTTTGAGCGATCATGCAGACTGGGAAGGTTTATTGCAAAGTATAAAAGCAACGGGTGCTGAAAGAGTTTTTGTAACACATGGTTTTCAACATGCCTTTAGCAGGTATTTAAATGAGGAAGGCATTGCTGAAGCAGCAGAAGTAAAAACGGAATATGGTAATGAAGATGAAGAAATAAGTGATGGTGAACCAGGGAATAAGACTGAACAATGAGCAACGAATAATGAAAAATTAAAAATTGCATTACTCAATGACAAATGACTATTGCCCAATGAAAAGTAACAATGACAAATGACATTAATATAGATTCTTCATTACAACTCACAGGTCTTGAGCTATTTGCTGAATTGATCAATGAATTAAATACCAGTAC
>JANLXV010000023.1:0-8254 GCA_031365305.1 Chitinophagaceae bacterium | reverse complement strand
GTCTGCTGTGAACACGATAAAGAAGATTTTGGGTGATGGCGGCAGTGTGATTTTAATGTCTCACTTTGGCCGCCCAAAAGATGGACCTGCTGATAAATATTCTTTAAAGCATTTGGTTGATCATCTTAAAGAATTATTAGGTGGAAATGTTCCCGTAATATTTAATGGCGAAAGCATTGGCGATGCCGCAGTTCAGGCCGCAAAAGATTTAAAGCCTGGTGAAGTTTTGCTGCTTGAGAATCTTCGGTTTTACAAAGAGGAGGAAAAAGGAGATGAAGCTTTTGCTGAAAAATTAAGTAAGCTCGGAGATGTTTATGTGAACGATGCCTTTGGAACCGCACACAGGGCACATGCCTCTACTGCCATTATAGCAAAATTTTTTCCGGCTGATAAAAAGATGTTTGGTTTGCTGATGGAAAGTGAGGTAGCAAGTGCTGAAAAAGTGCTGCAAGCGTCTGAAAAACCCTTTCTCGCCATTATTGGCGGGGCAAAAGTTTCTGACAAAATCCTTATCATTGAAAATTTATTGGACAGAGCAACCGATATAATTATTGGCGGTGGCATGGCTTATACCTTTATGAAAGCCCGTGGCGGTAAAATTGGTAATTCGCTTTGTGAAGATGACCGCCTGGATAAAGCCACAGAACTGCTTAAAAAAGCGGATGAAAAAGGGGTATGTATTCACCTGCCTGCAGATTCGGTTATTGCTGATAAGTTTGATGCCGAAGCCGTAGTGTCCGGCGCTTTAAGCAGTAACATTCCTGATGGATGGATGGGGCTTGATATAGGAGAGATCGCCTGCGAATCATTTACCAAAGTGATCCATCATTCAAAAACCATTTTATGGAATGGCCCTATGGGTGTGTTCGAAATGAAAAAGTTTCAACACGGCACAAAGATGATCGCTGAAGCTGTGGCTGAAGCAACAACCAATGGGGCTTTTAGTCTTGTAGGCGGTGGTGATAGTGTGGCAGCCGTAAACCAGTTTCACCTGGCTGATAAAGTGAGTTATGTTTCCACCGGCGGTGGCGCTTTGCTTGAATACTTTGAAGGAAAAACACTTCCGGGAATCGCCGCAGTTCAATAGTTTAAATTATTGTCACCCGGAGTCTATCGAAGGGTTGAAGGAAAGTCTTTACCGGGCATAGCTGCAATAACCAACTAATATTTTTTCAGGTCCTTTTGCTGTTCTATATGGATTGGGGTGCGGTACGACAAAATAGCATCTATAAATAATGGTTTATATTTTGATAACAATAACGTGGTCTTTTAAGTACTTTTAAAAATCTAAATTTTATAACATGAGACGTAGTAGTCCAATTTTATGGGTGATTCTTATACTTGTTGTTGTGCTTGGTTTTTTCGGCTGCAGCACCTACAACAACCTGGTTGGCGTTGATGAGAATGTAAAAAATGCCTGGAACAAGGTGCAAAGTGATTATCAGCGCAGAGCTGATCTTATCCCTAATCTTGTAAATACGGTAAAAGGAGAAGCCAACTTTGAAAGAGGTACTTTAAACGACGTGATTAATGCCAGGGCAAAAGCAACATCAATGCAAATCAGCCCGGATAATCTTTCCCAGGAAAATATAGAAAAGTTTCAACAGGCACAAACACAGTTATCCGGCTCGCTAAGCAGGTTATTGGTTACTGTTGAGCAATATCCAACACTTAGGGCAAACGATGCCTTTCGTGGTTTGCAAACCCAATTAGAAGGAACCGAAAATAGAATTAAGGTGTCCCGTAACGATTTTAACGATGCAGTGCAGGGCTATAATGTAAAGGTGCGTACGTTCCCGAATAGTCTTTTTGCCGGCATAATGGGCTTTAAACCTAAAATAGGATTTGCTGCTGATGCGGGTAGTGAGAATGCGCCCAAAGTTGATTTTGGTGAACAAAAGCCTGCGGTTAATTTCGATTCAACCAAGTAACATTATAAAGTGAATGTTTTCCCTCTATAAGAAAAAACCGCTGTTTACAGTTGAAGAGAATGAAATAATAGTTGGTGCCATAAGGCAGGCAGAAATGCGCACCAGTGGTGAGATACGGGTTTTTGTGGAAAGCCGATGCCGGTTTGTAGATCCCATGGACAGGGCACTCGAAATTTTTGCAAAGCTGCAGATGGGTAATACACAATATAAAAATGCAGTGTTGCTTTATATAGCACTTAAAGATCATCAACTGGCCGTTTTTGGCGATGCCGGTATAAATGAAAAGGTAGGTGATGAGTTTTGGAAAGCATCAGTTCAACGCATCTTATCTCACTTTAATAAAAATGATTATGCCGGCGGCATAAGTAATTGTGTAAAGGAAATCGGCGAATCACTATACTATCACTTTCCCTATTCAAAAGAACTGGACAAGAACGAACTGCCCGATGAAATTATTTTCGGCAAATAAAGTCTCCTTATATATTTAATGAAGAAGCTTTTTTTAATACTCTTTTTATTTACAACCCAGTTAGTTAAGGCGCAGGTTTTAGAAAAGCAGCCAGAACCTAAGATGGCGGTGAATGATTTTGGTGGCTTTCTTGAGCCGTTTCAAAGGGAGGCTTTAGAAAGAAAAATCAGGGCTTATAATGATAGTACCTCTTCAGCAATAATCATTATTACGGTTAACGATCTTGGAGACTATGACGTAGCCGATGTAGCCTTAAAATATATGAGGGAATGGAAGCCCGGTACGGCTGGCAGAGACAATGGTATAATAGTTTTAGTTTCAAAAAACCCACGTAAGGCCCGTATTGAAACAGGTTATGGTATGGAAGGCGTCATCCCGGATATAACAGCGCAGCAGATTATAGATCAGAGGATGATCCCTTATTTTAAGGAAAACGATTTTTACCGTGGGTTTGATAACGCGGTAGATGCCATTATTGCCGCTGCGTCAGGAGAATATAAGGCTGGTCCTTCTAAAAAATCAAAAGGTATTCCTCTTCGCACAATTATTATTTTCGGTATCCTTATTTTCTTTATTTTATCAAGAATAGGCGGTGGCGGAGGTGGAGGATCATATATGAGTCGCCGGGGCTATAGAAGGGGTCTGGGCGGTTTGGGTGGCTTACCCTGGATAATAGGCGGTGGCCTTGGCAGCGGTAGTAGTGGTGGTGGTTTCGGCGGTGGATTTGGTGGGGGTGGCGGAGGCGGATTTGGAGGGTTTGGTGGTGGCTCAGGTGGAGGTGGCGGTGCAAGCGGAAGCTGGTAAAATTTAAAAATATATAAAAAATGCAGGACGATTTGCCCTGCATTTTTTATTTAAACACGTATGGAATTTAGGGCATAAGACTATTCACATGTTCTGCCAATACACTTCGTCCCTGTTTTTTAAGTTGCGCTGCTAACGTTGCAAAGGTTTCAGAAAAAGCTCCTTCAGTGATTGGGCGATATTGAACCGGGATTTGCTTTCTGAAATCCATGATCATTTGTGTACCCTGTTTTACACGCTCATCATCTTTTACTTTAGCCAGGTAAGCGCCAACTTTAAGCGTTAAGGTAAGTTTTGCCTGGTTTGCAGGGTAGGCTTTATATTGATCCATAATAGTGTTATAGTCTTCCTGCGAAGCAGAAGCAATCATAATATCTAAAACTGCAGAGGTTAGTTTGCCTTTGACATCATTCTTCAAATTTTTAGCTAATGAAACTGCTTGTACAGAATCTACATCAAACAAGGCGCTTAAAGCAGCCCCTGCCACAGAATAAGAACTATCATGCGCCAGTTTGGTAAAGAGAGAAATATATTTTTTATCCTGTTGGCGGGCTAAAACTGTTATTGCCGCTGCTCTTACAGCCCGGGACGGGTCTGTGACGGCAAGCTTTTCAATTTTTATAAAAATTGTGGCATCGGTAATTTGTTGTTCTGCTAAATTTTCAAGGGCTACTTGTCGTATGCCTTTGTATTTATCATCAAGCCCCCAGGTCAGTTCCGGCATTTTTTGCTCAGAAAAGTAAACAAGCGCCTCTTTTCTATCTAAATAATTTTTTGCATTAAGCCACATATTTTTAAAACCTTCGGCATCATGATTATCTTTTTTCTCTGCCAGTAAAATTTTCTCTGCGTCAAAATTTATAAATGTCGGTTTGCCTGTTGATGCAAATGAAAAGGTGTCGCTGGCATGTTTAAGCCAAACGGGATAACTTTTTCTATTTGTGCCATTGTATACATCAATACTAACCGGTAGAGTAAAAATGTGACTATTTTTTTGTGTCTGGTTAACAATCACCGTGGATGTATTATCGCCATAAGCATAACGGATATCTAATTGTGGGTGCCCATGATCATAATACCATTCATTAAAAAACCAGTTTAAATCTTTGCCTGAAACATCTTCCATGGCGAGCCGCAGATTTTGTGCCTCAGCGCTTTTAAATTTATTATCTGTAAGATATTTATTCAATCCTTTTTTAAAAGCCTCATCACCAACATAATTACGTAGCATGTGCAGGATGGCGCCGCCTTTCGGATAACTTATATTATCAAACATATCTTCTTTATCGGCATAATAAAACCTGACCAGGTTTTTTTCAGCATTATCAGGGTTAGATAAATAAGTTGCCCTGTCTGACTCGATTTTTTCATCGCCTGCCTCCTTACCATATCTGTGTTCATTCCATAAAGTTTCGCTGTAATCGGCCATGGATTCATTTACGGTTAAATTGCTCCAGCTTTCTGCCGTAACCAAATCTCCGAACCACTGGTGAAATAACTCATGCGCAATCACATCTTCCCAAATATTCCCATCAGTCAATTGTCTTGCATTTTGATAAGCACTTTCCTGGTGCAGCGTGGCAGTAGTATTTTCCATTGCACCACTTACATAATCCCTGCCTACAATCTGTGAATATTTCACCCATGGGAAAGGCACGCCGGTATAGCTCTCGAAAAAGCCAATCATTGCTGGTGTTTCACCAAAAATTCTTTTGGCAACAGTTGCGTATTCCTTCTCCACATAGTAATTAACTTCTTTGCCCTTGTAACTGTCTTTAACGATTATATAATCGCCTACGCCCATAAAAAATAAATAAGGCGCATGCGGCAAATCCTGTTTCCAATAATCAGTGCGTGTACCATCCGCATTGGTTTTTTGTGAGATGAGTTTGCCATTGCTTAGCGTAACATATTTTGACGGAACAGTCATTAAAATTTCTTCCGTTGTTTTTTGATTGGGCTTATCAATGGTTGGAAACCAAACGCTGTTGGCTTCAGTTTCACCTTGGGTCCATATCTGTGTTGGTTTATCTTTAATCTCGCCTTTCGGATTTATGAAATATAAGCCTTTGGCATCTGTAATTGCCGCACTGCCTTTAGCTTTGTATTCATCTGGCTTTGAAACATAATCAATGTAGATGGTATATTTTTCACGGGCAGCATATTTTTTATCAAGATCTATTTTTAATTCCTCATCATTATACAAATATTTTAAAGGAATTTTAGAGTTGCCCTTTACCATTGAAACCTCTTTTATATCCATGCCCTTTGCATCAAGCGTTAAGGAACCTGTAGCATAAAAATGCGGCTGAAGTGTTATCCAGGCTTTGCCGTATAGATATGACTTTTGATAGTCAAATTTTACATCAAGTTTGGTGTGAACAACGTCATTCAGTTTTTCTGCCGTTTTCCGATATACTTTTTTCCACGAGGTATCGGCTAAAGAATTTTGCTGTGCTGAAACAAACATAGGGCTTACCAGTATGCAAAAAATTAAAAATCGCTTCATCAGTTTTTTTTGCAAATAAACACGATAGTTTGCAAACAGGTTGTTATTTAGGATGTACTTAATTTATTGTAATCGTTAAGTTTGTAGTAAATCAGTTTGAATGAAATATTTGATTGTTATTGGTTTGATGATAAGCGGTACCATGGCATTTTCTCAGCCTATACAAAATCATTTTGTGTATTTGCAAACTGAAAATAAGCAACCCTTTTATGTAAAAGTCAATAGTGAAATATTAAGCTCTACTTCTTCCGGGTATCTTATTGTTCCAAAACTGGTAGATAGCAATTACCAATTTTTAATTGGGTTTCCTGCCAATGAGTGGCCGGAACAAAGCATTACGCTATCAGTTAAAAAAGACGTTGGCTTTCTCCTGAAAAATTTTGAAGAAAAAGGCTGGGGCTTATTTGATTTAAAAACGTTCTCTATAGTAATTAATGGAAATAAGCTTAAAACAAATCTTGCAACTACTACTAAATCAAACGACCGGTTTTCAACGCTTCTTTCTGAGGTTGTCAATGATTCTTCAATACTCGTAAACCCTTTACCACAAAATAAACTCCCTGAAGATTCTGTTATCCAGGTTGCTTCATCACTGCCATCTTTGGTAAAAAACAGTGAGGAAATGCAGAAGGATATGCCTATTCAAAAAATATCATCTGAAATTAATAACCTTGGTTTAGAAATGATTTATGCAGACCAATCTGAAAATGATACAGTTATCGCCGCCATTACCTTGGTAAAAGATTCTGTTCAGGCCATCAATTTATCGGAAACGTTATCAGATTCCAATGCTGAAAACGATACTTCAGGCAGCAACAGAGCAACAGAACAGAAGAAGGATCCGGAGACACCGGCAATTCAACCACCGAGCGTAAAAAAGGATACAGCTACTAAAATGGATTTCCTCGTGGTTAAAACGCCAATGATAAATTCTAATTGCAGTAAAAACGCTGTTAAGGCAGACGTAGAAAAACTGGAAAGAAAAATGGTATCTGAAAATACCGATGATGATAAATTAAAAGCCGCAAAAAAAGTTTTTAAATCCAAATGCTTTACAACGCAATACATACGGGAGTTAAGCGGGCTTTTTATAACCAGTGCCGGAAAGTATAATTTTTTTGACATGGCTTATCCTTACGTCTCTGATTCGGGGTTATATCATACCTTAGAAAGTGAAATCTTTGATGTTTACTATTTAAAAAGGTTTCAGGCTCTCATTAATAAATAGTGTCTCTCGTTAGCTCAACTTCTCATTTGTTCCGTTAAATAACTTTTTTTAAAAATTTTTATGCCCAGATTTTTTATTGAAGTTGCTTATGACGGCTTAAAATTTTCAGGGTTTCAAAAGCAGGAAAATGCTGTAACAATTCAATCGGAGGTTGAGCAGGCCTTATCAGTTTTTTACAGGCGTCCATTCAATTTAACAGGAGCCTCCCGTACTGATGCCGGTGTACATGCCTGGCAAAATTTTTTTCATTTTGACGATAATATCTATATTGAAAATGTAAAAGATTTATATCATTTAAACAGGATAATACCTTTTGAAATTGTAATAAAAAAAATTTTTAAAGTAGCTGATGATTTGCATTGTCGTTTTGATGCGGTAAAAAGGCATTATGAATACATGATTACAAAAACTAAAAATCCTTTTTTACTCAACAGGGCGTATTATTTTCCATATAGGCTCGATGAAAAAAAATTGATTGATTCAACTAAAGTTTTATTATCAATTAAAGATTTTCAGGCTTTTTCAAAAAAGAACAGCCAGGTATTTTCCTACAAGTGCCATTTAAGTTCTGCCAACTGGAATTTTGAAAATGAAATAATCACCTTTACCGTAAGTGGAAACAGGTTTTTAAGAGGTATGGTAAGAGGTATTGTTGGAACGCTTTTAAATGTTGGCAAAGGGAAAAATTCAGATGCTGATTTTTTAAAAATTATAGATCAAAAAGATTGCTCAAAAACAAATTTTGCCGTGCCGCCTTATGCCTTATATTTAAAAAAGATTGAATACAATTCTTCACTTTTATAAATGTTTCGTAAGCAGATTTCTTTTGCCGGCTTATGTTTTGTAATAAATCAGGAAACATTTTTCAAAAACATTTGGCGCATACGATTCACACCCATTATCTTTGCCGTCCGCTTTTTAAAAAGCACAGTTCTTAAGCACATTTAAATAAATCTTTTTTCAAGAAATATTTGGTCACATAACACACGGCCCTTACCTTTGCACTCCAATTAAAAAATTGGTAGTCAAAATAAGGCTAAAAGATCTTTGAAAGTTTGGAAACAACAGCAGCACATTTCGTTTGATACGAAATGTTTAAACAGGTATTGGTTAGCGAAATACATTACAATTTGAACTTCATTTTCTAAGAGAAAATTAAGTCAGATCAAACTTCATTTACAATGGAGAGTTTGATCCTGGCTCAGGATGAACGCTAGCGGCAGGCTTAATACATGCAAGTCGTGGGGCAGCAGGGGTAGCAATACCCGCTGGCGACCGGCAAACGGGTGCGGAACACGTACGCAACCTTCCTT
>JANLXV010000682.1:0-5331 GCA_031365305.1 Chitinophagaceae bacterium | reverse complement strand
CTACTGTGGTTAATAATGTAGAAACTATAGCTGCGGTAGTCCCGATAATAAATGAAGGTGCAGATGCGTATTGTAAAATAGGCATTGGAAAATCAACTGCCACAATACTCATCGCTGTATATAAATTCTTCTACAGAGATGGTCATATCAATTTCATAAACTCCGGGTTTATTAATATTACCGCAGGCAGATATAAGTTTTGTGCCAGTTGATTTTCCAATGCCTATTTTACAATACGCATCTGCACCTTCATTTATTATCGGGACTACCGCAGCTATAGTTTCTACATTATTAACCACAGTAGGGCTATCATATAAACCTTTTACTGCGGGAAAGGGTGGTTTTATTCTCGGTAGTCCACGCTTACCTTCTAAACTCTCAAGCAAAGCAGTTTCTTCGCCACAGATATAAGCACCTGCGCCACGTTGTGTATAGATCTCGCAGTTAAAACCACTGCCTAAAATATTATTGCCTAAAAAACCATTTTGCTTTGCTTCATTAATTGCCACATCCAGGATATCTGTCACCCAATCATACTCGCCCCTGATGTAGATGTATGAAACATTACTACCTAAAGCAAAAGATGAAACGATCATGCCTTCTATAAGCAAATGCGGTAAAAACTCCATGAGGTAACGATCTTTAAAAGTGCCTGGCTCGCTTTCGTCTGCGTTGCAGACAAGATACCTCGGAATGCCTTCCGGCTTTGCAAGAAAGCTCCATTTCATGCCCGTAGGAAACCCTGCGCCGCCTCTGCCACGCAAACCGCTTTTCTTTACTTCTTCTACAATATCATTCGGCTGCATGGTAAGCGCTTTCTCCACACTTTTATAACCACCTTCACGGCGATAAACATCAAATGTTCTAATGCCTTCAATGTGTGCTTTATCTAATAAAAGTTTTTTTTTCATTTTATTATTAATTCACCTTTCCCTTATATAGGTCATACACTGGGAAAATCATATCCCAATCTTTGCCCCAAATAATATTACCATTCTCAATTTTAAAACTTTTAAAGTATTTAGGCTTCTTGTATTTATTATATTGTGGATGGCTGTGCGTGGTTAAAAATGGTTCAAAATCTACTACCCTTATTTTACGGTTTGTAAAAACAATTTCTAATTTATAATCATCTATATATTTTGCTTCTTTTACTGAAATAGTATTCATGTCACTTAAATTTTTTTGTAATGACTTCACATTGCACTTTTTTATTCCTTACAAAAAATAATGTCCATTTTTCTGCAATATCACCTTGATATTTTTTGACAAATTTTAAAGCTTCTTTAAGTCCCTTCGAGGGAAGGGGTAATCTGCTTTTTACATTGATTGCCCTAAGGTTCTTTACTTTTCCATTTTCGAATTCCATTTCTATATTACTTTCATATTCAGCAAAAGTAACATGAACGTGGATTGGTAAATGTTCGTTTGAAATAAAAGAAAAAAATAAGTCATAAATATTCATAAATCTTTGGCATCCAGTTGGTAAAATTTATTCTCAACTAAAAAATTGCTGGTCATAAAATTCAATACACTACTAATTATCTCTCGAACTTTTTTCAACGCATTCGTCAATGATCTGATCAACTCTTTCTTTAGTCAAATGTTCACGATATGTTTTACCAAGCTGCATCATGGGCGCATAACCGCAGGCGCCAAGGCATTCAACCACTTTAAGCGTAAATAGCCCATCAGCCGTGGTTTCACCAATCTTTATTCCTAATTTTTGAGAAATATAATCTATAATATTTTCACTGCCTCTTACCAAACATGGCCCTGTTTGACAAACCTCAAAAACAAACTTGCCAACAGGTTTTAAATTATACATGCTGTAAAATGTAGCGACTTCGTAAACTTCTACCGGTTGCAGGTTAAGCAGTTCTGCCACATAATCCATTGTATCAGTAGCCAGCCAACCACCAAATTCATTTTGCGCCAAATGCAGAATTGGCAACAATGCACTCTTTTGCTTTCCTTGCGGATAGCGGGAGATTAACTCACTGACTTTATTTAAACTGGCAGATGAAAAGCTAATGTTCATTACTTTTTAAAATTTCTCTTTTTTAAATCAATAATGTCTTTTTCAAGATTAATTTTCTTCTTCATAAATACTTCTTTGGGAAACTATTTTCTTCATGCTCACAACATTGTTTCCAAAGACTAATTGCCTGAGAGATACCAGTTCTTTTAAGCGCTCATCAACTGAAGCCGTCGCCCAATATTTATCATCAGCAGCCTCTGCTTCAGCAAATGTCATTTTTCTTACTACAGGAATAATTTTTCTTTTTTTCTCCATCTTAATAAAAATGCCGCATTAATTTATGCATCTAATTCCCCCGCAATTAAATTTAAACTGCTCATGGTTATAATTGCATCACTCAACATGCCGCCTTTTGTAAGCTCTGAATAGGCCTGGTAATAAATGAAGCATGGCCTTCTGAAATGCAGCCTGTATGGCGTTCTGCCGCCATCACTCACAAGGTAAAAACCAAGTTCACCATTACCGCCTTCTACCGCACAATATACTTCACCCTTTGGGATATTAGTTTCACCCATTACAATTTTAAAGTGATAAATGAGCGCTTCCATTTTAGTGTAAACATCTTTCTTATCCGGCAAGTAATATTCAGGCACATCTGCATGATAAACCTCTGCCTCTTTACCCTTAAACTCCTGCACTTTTTTATAAGCTTCCTTTATGAGATGAACGCTTTGCCACATCTCTTCATTTCTTACCAGAAAGCGATCATAACAGTCACCGGTTTTACCTATGGGAATGGTAAAATCAAAATCCTCGTAACTGCTATAAGGTGTATGCACCCTAACGTCATAATCTACACCGGCAGCTCTTAAGTTTGGACCGGTAAAACCATAATTTAAAGCCCGTTCTGCAGAGATAGGGCCTACATCAATAGTTCGTTCCATGAAGATGCGGTTCCTGGTAAGCAGGCTCTCAAACTCTGATAAGACATCCGGCCATTCTTTTAAAAACTTTTCCAGTTTTTCAAAAGCGGTGTTTGTAAAATTTCTTTCGAAACCACCTATACGACCCATGTTAGTGGTAAGCCTGCTGCCGCAAACTTCTTCATAAATTTCATAGATGAGTTCACGATACTTCATCACATATAAAAAGCCTGTAAATGCGCCTGCATCTACGCCTACAATGGAGTTACAAATAAGATGATCAGAAATTCGTGCAAGCTCCATAATTATGATACGGAGATAATCAACTCTTTTGGGTGTAGCAACGCCAAGCAACTTTTCACAGGTTAAATGCCATCCCATATTATTTATAGGAGATGAGCAATAATTCATCCTGTCAGTAAGAGTGGTGATCTGGTATAAAGGTCTTCGCTCTGCAATTTTTTCAAATGCCCGGTGGATGTAACCCACAGTTTGCGTAGCCCCTAAAATGCGTTCCCCATCTAATTCAATTATATTCTGAAAAACACCGTGAGTTGCGGGATGCGTAGGGCCAAGGTTAAGCGTTGTTGTCTGCTTTTCAATACTGCCCTCAGGTAATTTTATATGTTCACTCATAAGGCAAAAGTTAAAAGTAAAAAGTAAAAAATTGATCGACTTATTTGTTTTACTTATACTTTTTTATTTTATTTCGACAGCGCAAAGTTAAAATTGGACACTCTAATCAACGGATTACTTTTTACTTTTTAATTTTTACTTTTTGATTTAATTAGCCTCTTCCAAACATTTCATCATCTTTGTCTTTCCTGGTCTGATCTTCAAGGGGAAATTCCTTTCTCATAGGAAAGTAATCCATGTCATCAACGTTTAAAATTCTTTTTAAGTTGGGATGACCAATAAAATTTACACCATAAAAATCATAAGTTTCTCTTTCCATCCAATTGGCCGAAGAATAAAGCGCTGTAGCACTGTATACGTCAGGCTTTGCAACCGGCGTGTAAACTTTAAATCTTATCCTCACATTATCTATAAGATTATGTAAATGATAAACTACGGCAATTTCTTTGTTTTCTTTTTCAGGAAAATGAACAGCAGTCAGGTCAGTTAAAAATTGAAAGTGTAATTCAGGATCATCAAATAAAAATTGTAAAACTTTGAGGTTACTATCTTTTTCGGCGACAAAAGTCAGCATACCGTATGGTTCTTCCCAGTCAGTTAATTGGTCATTAAATTTATCCTGAAGTTTTTCCCTGATGATTGTATTTGTCAATGCCATCTTTATAACCTCTCCTTTATAATATGCTTATTGTATGCCGTAACTGGTCATTAATTCCTGGTATTGTTCGCTCCCCCTTCTGCGCAAACTCTCTTTACCAACCAATTCCTGAATTCGCATAAATCCATCTAATACCGCTTCAGGTCTTGGCGGACAGCCAGGTACATATACATCAACCGGTATGATCTGGTCAATGCCTTGCAGCACTGAATAGCTATCAAAAATACCACCACTACATGCGCAGGCACCCATTGCTAAAACCCAACGCGGTTCAGCCATTTGAAGATAAACCTGCTTTACGATCGGCGCCATTTTTTTAGCAATTGTTCCCATTACCATCAGCAGATCACATTGGCGTGGGGAAAAACTCAAACGTTCTGAACCAAAACGTGCCAGATCATAATGCGAAGCCATTGTAGCCATAAATTCTATACCACAACAGCTTGTAGCGAAAGGCAAGGGCCATATCGAATTTTTTCTGGCGAGACCAACTACATCATTGAGTTTGGTGGCAAAGAAGCCTTCACCTGAAAAACCATCCGGGCCGTTGTTTACAAAGCCAACCGGATTCTCCATTGGTTTTGTATTGATATTATATTGAACAGGACGAGCCATAACTTTAATTTATCTGCTGAATTTGTGTGGTAACATAAAAAACCAGCTCATATCTCCAGTTATCAAACTTAAATAATCAATATTTTATTCCTCCCAGTTTAATGCCCCTTTTTTTATAATATAAAAAAAACCTGCAAGAAAAAAGCCGACAAACATTACAACCGCAAGAAAACCATGCCAGCCTAACTCTCTAAAATTAACTGCGTAAGGATAAAAGAATATAACTTCTACATCAAACAACACGAACAAAATTGCGACTAAAAAATATTTGATAGCCATTGGCTGCCTGGCATTGCCTACAGACTCAATACCACTTTCAAAATTAACCAGCTTATCAGCCGTTTTGCGCTTAGGCCCAAATAAATGAGTGAGCGCCATCATGCCTCCAATGAAAACTATTGCAAATAAAAGTTGTATGCCTATCGGCAAATAATTACTTGATGTGTTAAGATTTTCGGTTATCTGAAGAAAGTAGTGAGGCATATTAAGTCACAAAATTAAGCCAGCCTTATTGAATT
>JANLXV010000668.1:0-26107 GCA_031365305.1 Chitinophagaceae bacterium | reverse complement strand
ATATTGATTAATGCAGGAAATATTCAAAACAAAGGGATAGAACTTTCCGTTGATGCTACGCCTATACGCAATGATAACTTCAGTTGGAACACCGCTTTAAACTATTCAAGAAACCGTAACAAAATTGTTGAGTTGTACCCGGGCAGAACTGAGTACAGGCTACCGGGCAGTGATGTTGCAGAGATCAGTTCATGGGCTGTGGTTGGGGGTTCGTACGGTACATTAAGAACGTTAATTCATTCAAGCCCTTACCAGGCTAAAGACGGCAGTGGTAATAATGTTGCTGATCCTAAAAATGGGTTGCCTTTATTAACCTGGCGGTCAGATGCAAGAGCTGCTTTTCCTGCAAGGAGTAACGTATGGCAGGATGTGGGCGATATTAATGCCAAATACCGCGGCGGCTGGGATAACACTTTCACTTATAAAAATTTAAGCCTTAATGTTTTGGTAGATGCAAAAATTGGTGGAGATTTTGTTATGGCGGATTATAGATTTGGTACGCATTCCGGCGTGTATCCAAACACCGTTGCCGGCAGGGATGCAGCTTCAGGTGGTATAACATGGACAAGCGCTTACGACGGCAAGACTTATGATGATGGCCGCATTGTAGACGGTGTTTTCAAGCCCGGCCAAACAATTACGCAGCCTGGTTCTAATGGCGCTTCAGTTGATGTTGGCGGTATGAGCTTTAGAGAAGCTTATGAAAAAGGCTATGTTGAACCTACACATACACCACAATTCTTTTACAGGTATGGTTCTTCATCAACAGGAGTATCTGATTTCTGGGTGCTGGAAAATTCATGGATAGCTTTGCGGCAGGTGGCATTAACCTATAACTTTCCTAAAACCATGATACAAAAGTTAAAGCTTAATAACCTTTCGCTTGGTGTTATTGGCCGCGACCTTGGATACTTCTACCAAACATTACCACACAATTTTAACCCGGCATCAAACAATTCAAACAATACGGCTTTCTCAGGGCAAATTGGCTTTCTTCCCAAAACAAGAAACATCAACTTCACCCTGCGTGCAGTATTCTAAAGCGCTAAGCATTAACAGTACAACTCTATAATATGACACATCGTAAAACATATTTTCTTGGCGCACTTTTAATAAGTATGGCCATTATTACAGGATCATGTAAAAAGAATTTTGGCGACATTAACACAAATCCAAGCGTGGTAGTTAAGCCTGAGGTTGGCTTCCTGCTTACCTATGCTGAAGACCAGATTGTAAAGTATCAATACACAGAATGGATATGGGAAAGCATGGAGCAGTTACTACGCTTTACACAGCATGTAACTACCGATCCTTACGAACTTACCAGCAATGTAAATCTTAGGTATAATACATTTTATCTGCAAATTCTACCCAACTTAAGAGAGATCAGGAACCAGATTTCAGCCAGGGCAGACAGTGCGAATTACAGTAAAATGAGTGCTGTAACTTACGTGTTGCAGGTTTTGCATGGTCTTAAGGTTACAGATATGAATGGTTCTATACCATATTCTGAAGCAACCAAAGGCAGAAGTGATGATTTTTTCAGTCCTGTTTATAATACTCAACCTGAACTGTTTAATATCTGGCTTACAGAACTTAATAACGCCATAGCTACGTTGTCAGATAATTCATCTGCAACCCAGATAAGTTATGGCGCTGCGGATATTTATTATCAAAGCAATTGGTCAAAATGGGTAATGCTTGCAAACTCTTTGAAACTTAGGATTGCCGCCAGGCTTGAACTGCAGGATGTTGAAAAAACAAAACAAATTTTTCAGCAGGTGATCCAGGATCCGATAGGCGCTATAACGTCAGAGGAAAATCAATTGACTTATATCAATGAAGATTTTTTACCCTTCGGTAGCGGTGGAGAGATTAATTACAGGAGCCAGCGCTTCGGTACATCATCTATTATAAATTTTATGAAGAAGGTAGATGACCCCAGGCTGCCAATTTATTTTGAGCAAAATGGCTTAACTGGCAACTTTAGAGATACACTGTCAAAATACAACGCAACTCTGCCGTCTTTCATAAATCTTAATGATCCGTTGGTTTCTTTTCAGGGTGGCCCGGCAGATTTTACTACCAATCCTTCATTAGCAGCCTTTCTTAAAAATCCATTCCAGGTTGGCAGTAGCACCAGCGGTAATGCCACTACAAATTATTTTCTAATATCACCTGTAAACAGGAAATTTTTCTCCCCCCGTTATAATAATGCAACGGATGGTTTATATAAAGAAGTGTCAGTATCTGCAGCAGAAAGTGATTTAACTATTGCCGAATTTGTGCAAAAAGGTTATGCCGGCAGCGTAGATACAAAAGGCACTGCCGCTGACTGGTATAACAAAGGTGTTACGGCCTCAATACATACCATGAACGAGATTGCAAAAGTTGCCAATTCAACAACCGGCTTTAGCGGTGATGGCTCTGCAGAGATAGCGGCTTATCTTGCTGATGCCAATGTAATGCTGAATGGTACAAATGATTTGGAAAGAATTTACATACAGGAACATCTTAATTTTTACCGCAACCCGAACGAAGCTTTTGTATTTGCCAGGAGAACCGGGTATCCTAAAAAGACTTCAAACTATTATGCAAGGGAACCAATGAACGAAGTAATTCCAAGAAGGTTCTGGACGATAGATCCGGGTGAAACCAATCGTGCAAACTGGGAGGCTGCTATGGTTGAGCAGGGCTTTACGCCTAATGCTCAGGATCTGCCAACCTTAAGTACACAAAGGATTTGGTACGATAAACCAGCGCCTGCTTTTGGCGAAGGTCAATAGAGCGCCGTCTTAAGCTATTAAAATTATAGAGCCACACTGCGAATGTTAGTGTGGCTTTTTTATTGTTGTTAACCAGTGATTATTGTTTGTAGAAGTGTAGATCAATCAAACTTCGGCCATAATTTTTATTTGCCATATATGAGTTATAAAGCATATTTAGTAAAGCGTTGCTATTGCTATCATATAGGTATTGCAGTTTTATTTAAGCAGGTATAGAAACGGTTTTATATTTTTATAAATAAGTCTTGCATGCTCAAACATTGTACAACCTTGCTTTTATTGCTATTTTCTTTTTTTACAAAAGGCAATATTATAGAGATCAGGTACAAAGTTTTACAGGCTACACAGGTAGCAATAAATTGGGGCGTTAATGGCTGGAACATACTACCGGATAAACCTGCCGGCACTATAGTAAAAGGTATGATCATGCGGACGCCGATGATAAAATCCGGTGAAGATTATGTGGTAAAAATTAACCTGCCGGACAGCTCCACTATTGATTATTATTTTTCTTTTACAAAGCCTGCAGGCGTCTTTAATCTTAAATTTAATTACACGGATGTACCTGAAAAAGCAGGCATAAAGTTTTACCATAATCTTGTAGATCGCAACATGCTGATAAAGCATAGCCCGGAAGTAAGTAAACTACAAAGAGACTTCAAATTTCCATTAATAAAATATGCGGCGCTGGTTCTCTTTGTATTTACACTTCTGGCTGTAATCTTATTTTCTGCAAAAAGATTTATTATAAAATCTCCAAAAATATCCTTCGGGCCTGCTGTATTATTTTTTGCTATAGCTATGATGTTGCTATGTTTACTTATACTGATAAGGGTGATGGTTACGGGAATGGCCGGACAATTTTTATTCGCACCTCTTCAAACGCTTCCCCTGATTTTTAAGACAGCTTATAGCGATTTTTTTTATACAGTACTGGTTACGCTCTTATTTGCAGTTCCATTTTTTTTCAGAAAAAGCTGGCGTATCCCAGTCCTTTACCTCTTTGGTTTTATCTCCGTACTATCAATCGTATTATGCCTTCTTAATATAAGGGTCATCGAATTGTTGGGATCGCCGTTTTCATATCAATGGCTTTATTATTCTGATTTTTTAAAAAGTACGGATGCTTCCGAAGCTATAAAAGCTAATCTTGATAAGTCGGCTCTTGCAGCTTATTCTTTAATGATTCTTGCCGCTGCTCCCTTAACCTGGCTGTTGTACCAGGGTTTAATTGGGAGGTGGAAGAAATTGATCCTCGTAATTTTTCTGCTATGCCTTGGCATTGGTTATTTTTCAAAAAATACTTTGCCTGTTGCATCTGAAAAAATTGTAAACCCGGTTATTTATTTTTTGTCTTCATTGATCAATACAAACGGCCTTGGTTTATTAACTGATAAAAATGCAGGCGATCAAAAAAAGTTTCTTGTAAAAAATAACAATGTTATTGATCCGCTCTTTGCTGCTAAAATTTCAAAGGCGGGTATAAAAAACGTGATTGTAGTTGTACTGGAATCAACGGCTGCAGAATACATTACCAATTACAATCCCACTTATCAAAGCACACCGTTCCTGGCGTCGCTACGATCGTCTTCGGCAATGTTCAATGCATTTTATGCGCATAGCCCGGCGACTAACAAATCAATGGTTTCTATTTTATGCAGCGTTTATCCTTATTTGTCTTTTAAAACAATAACCGAAGACGCTCCGGATATTTCCTGGAGATCTATAACGTCTGAACTTGAGAAGACACGTTACAACACTTCTTTTTTTAACTCTGGTGATAATCGTTTCCAGGGTGCTGAAAATTTTTTGAAAAACCGTGGATTTGATAAGCTAATGGACTATCGGGAGGGTGCATGCACAACAGGGTTTTATGCTGATTCGTTGTTGCCGGATGACAATAAAGGCATGAATGACCTGTGCCTGCCCGTAAACTTTTTTAACTGGATAGATAAAGCGGATTCGATGCCTTTCTTTTCAATGATGTGGACTTACCAGACACATTATCCATATTATCCAAAAGGCAGCAATATTAATTTCAACACAAATAATGAGTCGCTTGAAAAGTATTTGAATGCGCTTCGCAACGCAGACAATGCATTACAGCAATTAGTAGAAGGTCTAAAAAAAAGACAGTTGTTTAACTCAACGCTTATTGTGGTGTTGGGCGATCATGGCGAAGCTTTTGGCAGGCACGGTCAAACGGCCCATGCCGGTGGCTTGTTTGAAGAAAATATTCATATTCCATTACTCTTTATCAACCCGCTTCTTTTTGCTGGTGAAAAAATTGAAACACCGGGTGGCCTTAGTGACCTGGCCCCTACTATTTTTTCAATCTTAGGTAAACCTGTACCTGTGGATTGGCAGGGCGAAAATTTGTTCAGCTTAAAACGAAGAAATAAAGTTTACTTCTTTAACCCGTATAGCGATTATTTATTTGGATGCAGGGATGGCAACTATAAATTTATATATAATGCCACCAAAAATATTTCCGCTTTGTATGATCTTAAAACTGATCCGAATGAATCTGTAAATATTGCTGATACACACCCTGAATATGTAAAAGAACTCAATAACGATCTGGCTGGCTGGATCCATTACCAGGATAATTATGTCAGCCATTATTTAAAATGACCTGGCTATTGATATTAAGATTTTTTGCAGACTTACGGCAGCAAGTAATGCTAAGAAAAGTTTTAGATTGATGATGCCAATAAACCTGCAATGTTAGGAAGGCTACGCAGGCGTTTATATTACCTGGCTTTGACATAAAAATTAAGAGAGATGAAATATTTTTTAAGATTGATTTTACTTACAATTATCAGTTGTATTTTCCTGAATGCCTCTGCGCAAAATATTGATCCTTCAATATTGCAACAGCAGTGGAAAGCAGCATGGATAACAGCGCCGGGTGAACAGGCCAATGGCTATGGTGTTTATCTTTTTAGAAAAGATATAGAGCTAACGGCAAAGCCTTCAGGCTTCATCATTCATGTATCGGCAGATAACCGTTACAAATTGTACGTAAATGAAAAGCTGGTATCGCTTGGCCCGGCAAGAGGCGATCTTACGCACTGGAATTTTGAAACCGTTGACCTTGCACCTTATTTACATACAGGTAAAAATGTGGTTGCTGCAAAAGTCTGGAACGAAGGAGAGTGGCGGCCCGAGGCGCAAATATCATTGCGTACAGGTTTTATAATTCAGGGCAATACCGTTTCAGAACAAATCATCAATTCCGATACAAGCTGGAAATGTATGCGTGACAGCAGTTATCAACCAATCGGCATTTCAATACCTGCGTATTATGTTGCAGGGCCTGGTGAGCAAATCAACATGCGCAGTCATATCAATAACTGGCAGGGCAGCAGTTATAACGACATCGCCTGGAAGAAAGTACAAATGCTTTCACAGGGCTTGCCAAAAAATATGCTGGGTGAGTATGGCACCATTCCAGGCTGGATGCTGGTACCATCCGGTATTCCACAAATGGAGCTTACGCAGCAACGCCTGCTTCAATTACGCAGGGCACAGAGCGTAACAGTTCCTGCCGCTTTCCCCGCAAAAAAAACAGGCGTAACAATTCCTTCAAACACTACAGCCACGCTGTTGCTTGATCAGACTTTTTTAACGAATGCCTTCCCAACATTGATCTTCAGTGGTGGCAAAAATGGAACGCTATCTTTAACTTATAGCGAATCGCTCTTTACAAAATATCCTGATAAAGGCAACCGTGATTCCATAGAAGGTAAAATGATAGTTGGCCGTTTTGATAGCATTATTTCTGACGGCAGTATCGGGCAACAGTTTACAACGCTTGCCTGGCGTACGTTTCGCTACATTCAATTGCATGTTGTAACAAAGGACGAACCTTTAATTATTGATGATATTTATGGCACATTCACCGGCTATCCTTTTACAAACAATGCTGCCTTTAAAAGTGATAATATCGAAATAGAACAAATGCTTGATATTGGCTGGCGTACGGCAAGGCTCTGTGCTGTGGAAACATACATGGATTGCCCATATTTTGAACAGCTACAATATATAGGTGATGCAAGAATACAAGGGCTGGTGTCGTTGTATAACAGCGGCGATGACAAGCTTTTAAAAAACGCCCTTAACCAGATGGACAATTCACGCCAGCCTGAAGGTGTTACGTGAAGTCGTCATCCATCATATACACCTCAATACATACCAACATTGTCTTTATGGTACATAGGTATGCTGCATGATTATTTAATGTATGGCAGCGACACCGGCTTTATAAAAAACAAGCTGCATGGCGCAAGGGAAGTGCTTGATTATTTCAGAAGTTTTCAGCAAAGTGATGGTTCTTTAAAAAATGTGCCACATTGGATGTTCACAGATTGGGTAGATACGAAAGACTGGGTGTCAGGCGTTGGGCCTATGGGTAAAGAAGGCACCTCCGCTCTGTTAGATTTGCAATTGCTATGGGCTTACCAGGTAGCGGCCGACCTTGAAAATAAGATCGGGAGCAGGGAATATGCATCGCTGTATGCAGGTTATGCAAACCAGCTAAAAAAAATGATCCGCAATAAATATTGGGATAGCAACAAAAAGTTATTTGCAGATCGGGGTGAGAAAGATTTGTTTTCGCAACATGCCAACATCCTCGCTGTACTCACCGGCATCGTAGAAAAAAGTAATGCCTTAACATTAGCAAAGCAAATTATAAGCGATACCACTTTAGCGCCTGCATCCATCTATTTTAAATATTATTTGCACCAGGCCTTAACCAAAGCGGGTTTAGGCAATGATTATTTATCCTGGTTAGATAAGTGGCGGGAGAATATAAAAATGGGCTTAACCACCTGGGCTGAAATGTCTGATGTAAGTTCTTCACGCTCTGATTGCCATGCGTGGGGAGCAAGCCCTAATATTGAATTTTTTAGAATCGTTTTAGGGATTGATAGTGATTCGCCAGGTTTTAAAAAAGTGAAGATAGAACCACATCTTGGGTTATTGAAAGAGGCCAGTGGTTATATGCCACATCCTGCCGGAAAGGTGTCAGCAAGCTATAAGATTGAAAATAATAAATGGCGCATTGTTATTGATTTGCCCGGCGAGATCAATGGCACTCTGGTTTGGAAAGGGAAAAGCTATCTATTAAAACAGGGTAGAAATGCTTTTTCGATGTGATGTATTTAAAAGCTTATCAGGTATACCCGGCTGCAAAAAACATACTTCCGTGATACATTTTACGAAGTTGGTTTTTATCTTTCTGTTGTCGAATAAAATAATGCCTGTGCATAATATATAAATCTTCAGATGAATGAAAAAAGTTCTATTGGCAGAAGATGATCCTGAAATAATGCGGCTTATAAAACTTCATTTTGATGCACAATCGTACCAGTTGTATGCGTGTAAGAATGGGGAAGAAGCGATTGAAATTTTTAATAAGGAAAAGTTTGATTTGGTAATCCTTGATATTACATTGCCGGGATTAAATGGCATGGAGGTATGTAAAATCCTGCGGGAAAAAGATGAGCACATTCCTATTATGATGCTTACCTCGCATGGGGAGGAAAGTGATAAGGTATTAGCCCTTGAACTGGGCGCTGATGATTATGTAACAAAGCCCTTCGGTATATTAGAACTCATGGCACGTACAAAAGCGTTGTTTAGAAGGGGCAGCAAGTTCGATGCAAACAAGAAGGTGGAAAACAGCGACATTATTTTTAAAGACCTGGTAATAGATCATAAGAAAAAGAAAGCTTCCATCCGTGATCAGCGGCTTGAGCTGACGCCGAAAGAGTTTGACCTGTTATTATTGTTAGCCAGCAATCCGGGTAAAACCTATAGCCGGCATGAATTGCTGGAAGTGTTGTGGGGTGTGGCTTTTCCGGGATATGAACACACCATCACTTCGCACATTAACAGGCTGAGAATAAAAATAGAAACCAACCTGCACGACCCTCAATATATTTTAACTTCCTGGGGAACGGGTTATAGATTTTCAGAATGAGAACAAAACAATTAGGCGTATTTACAAGGATAAGCATTTTATTATTTGCCATCATTGCTATCATTAGTTTAATGTTTACGGGGCTTACTTATTTAAGTGTTTCCAACTTTCATGAGGCCAGCACCCAGCTTCTTAATAAAGATGTTGCCGCACACATTGCCAAGTTTACCTCACCCTTTACCAGTAAGGGTATAGATTCTAAAAAAGCCGATTCTGTTTTTTACGATGCTATGGTTCTAAGCCCAAGTGTTGAAGTCTACTTTCTCGATTCATCGGGGAACGTGATCGCCTACCATGCCAATGAAAATAAGATCAGGCAAAAAAAGATTTCACTGTCAAATATTAAGGCGCTTATTGCATCGCAGGGCACACTTTATATTAAAGGGCCCGATCCACGGGATCCGGTTAACTCTAAGATTTTTTCTGCGGCTGAAGTATGGCATCAATCTAAGCAGTTGGGCTACATCTATGTTATATTGGGCAGCAACAGGCAAGTGAACAGCATGTTGTTTTCAACCTACTTCAGTGGGCTGGTGATTAAGGTGCTTATTGTAATAATTCTTTTATCGGTGCTGGTTGCATTTTTTTATATCAACAGGCTGCGCAGGAGCTATAATACGGTATTAAGTACGCTTGAGCAGTTTAAAAAAGGTGATTTTAATGCACGGTTTAAATTAAAGCCGCATGATGAAATGGAGCCTATTACCACAGCATTTAATGCTTTGGCAGACCTGCTGGTGATAAACATTGATAAGCTTACCAAAGCGGGTAAAGAGCGAAAAGATTTTATTGCTAATATATCGCACGACCTGCGTACACCTTTATCTGTAGCCAGGGGTTATACTGAAACACTGATGATGACAGAAGGCCAATCCGGTAAGGCCGGCGATAAGGAAGAGTATCTGCACATGGTTTATAAAAAAATACGCCAGGTAGAGGATATGGTGCTGCAGCTTTTTGATCTATCAAAAATGGAATCGGCGGAGTTTGTAACTAAAAAAGAGCCATTTGTTTTTTCAGAAATTTTGCAGGAAATTATTCATGAATCTTATCCTGCGGCAAAAGAAAAAAATATTATGATAAATACTGCAGGTATTGAAAGTGCCGCCTGGATATCGGGAGATATAGGCCTGATAGAACGGCTGGTTCAAAACCTTTTAGTTAATGCCTTAAAGTTTACACCTGCCGGTGGACAGATTACTGTTGCGTTGTTTCCCAAGGGAGATAATATCATTTTTGAAATAGCCAACACAGGCTCATTTGCTGATTATAATATTGTTAACTGGTTTAATGATACAAGAGATGATATTCTTCTACATCGGCCGGCCAAAATGGGCCTGGGCCTCGTAATTATAAAAAAGATCCTTATGCTGCATGGCTACAGTTACACTTTAACCACAGTCAATAACTATAACACTTTTAGCATAGCTATCGCTGTGCATAATACATCAGGCTCTCACATTGTTTCTTCTTAGTATACCTTTTTAAGTTTGGCAATGCTGTTATAACTATAGCATAGTAACGGTATATTTCTGTGATATCTTTCTTAAGGTCTCTCTTAACCTTTGTGAGGTTATTGGTAGTGGACACAACATGACTTCAAAGAACATTAAAAATTAAAACAAAAATTAAATTAAACACACTATTATGAAAACGTTACTTTATTTTACTGTATTTGGATTGTTTTTTTTCTCCTGTAATAAACATGACCTGCCACGCAACAACGGTAATAATTTTACAGGCTTTCTTTACACCAGCACTAATGCCACCGCCGGCAATGCAATTGTCGCATTAGGCAGGCACGTCGATGGCAGCGTTGAAGAATTAAAAGGATCACCCTATGTTACAGGTTCAAGGGGAGATGCTGCCGAAGGTGATTTTGATACAGAATGGGCGCTGCGTATTGTTGGTGATTATTTGCTTGCAGTTAATGCAGGTGCTAATCCTACCAATAGTACTATTTCAGTTTTTAAAATTGATAAGTCGAATGGTAAACTGGAGCAAATAGATCAGGATCCATCTACACCCATTATGAATAACATGGATTCAAGAGGTGTAAGAGCTGCATCTATTGGAGCAAAAACCATTAATGGTAAAACCTGGATAGTTGCAGGCAATCAGTTTGCCAACCCTAATTACCAGTTTAGCCCTGCCGTGGCTTTCGGCAGTGTAGTATCTACAGATAAACGAAACTTAGCCGTATTTACTTTTGATCAAACCAACGGCTTATTATCTTTTAAAAAGATAGGCGCCACCTATATGGATGGTAACAGTGGCGGCCCTACCACAGTTGAGTTTAATGCAGCCGGTACTAAAGTTGCAGTATCTACATGGGGCCTGCCACATTTTGCAACACCTGATGCGGACCTTACCCTGCAAAAACCAGGTCGTCTTTACATCTACGATTTTGCTGAAGGAAATTTGTCGCAGTCAGGCATGTTTGAAGAAGAAGGTATTTCAGGCAATATTGGTATTTCCTGGAGCCCGAATGACCAATACATTTACATGTCAAATTTTAATTTAAACTCTTCTAAAGAAAACAACAGTCTTACCGTACACAATGGTACCACTGGCGGAAAGCTGCAAAATTTTGCAACAGGAGGCAGAAACGATGAAGGTTGCTGGACATGGGTAAGTCTTGACGGGCACAAATTGTATGTAGCCTCTTTTGGCGACAATGTTGTGAGTGCTTTTACGATTAAAAGCGACAACCTGTTGGAGAAAACATTAGATCCGAATTTTTTTATGAGAAGTGGAAATCTGCCAACCGGAGATACAAAAGATATGCATGAAACAACAGACGGACATTTATTTGTTTCAGGTGCATTTCAAAGCCACACGGTCACAACTTTCAACACATCTTCAAACGGATCACTTTCTGAAATTTCTAATTCACCTTATTATGTGCCAACCTCCTTTGGTAAGTCAAAAGAAGATCATTCTTATTTAGGGCTTACAGGCATTGATAAGAAGGAAGAGATTAAAAAATAAATTATACAGCGGTTTTAATATGGATTAACCTGCCAATGGCAAAATTAATGAAGAGATTAGCTTAGGCTGCTGTTGAAAAATAATTGAAGTAAATGGAGAAGGTATGTTAAGCGCAGCGATGAAAAATTTCTGCGCTTAACTGTATTTAAAAAATCGCTAAAAAAACATTATATAATCATTTTTTAAACCAAAAATCATGACAACAACATCACAAACCAACAGCGGCCTAAAACTTCAAGTGCTCGGTGCATCATTATTGCGTTATACACTCGTGATCATCTTGCTTTGGGTAGGTTGTTTAAAGTTTACATCTTATGAAGCAGAAGGCATCAAGGGACTTGTAAGCAACAGCCCGCTATTATCGTGGGCTTATAAAATAATGAGTGTACAAATGTTTTCGCAGGTGTTGGGTGTTATTGAAATTATTTTGGGTGTATTGATCGCCATTAAAGCATACGCACCAAAAGCATCGTACTATGGCAGCCTTGGTGCTATTATAATGTTTGTAATTACCTTAAGTTTTTTATTGACAACACCGGGAATTTTACAGCCTGGTTATAGCTTTCCGGCGCTTTCGCCTATGCCTGGTCAATTTATTGCAAAAGATTTGCTGCTTTTATCTGCCGCAATTTTTACCGCTGGCGATGCTTTAGCTACCTACATGGCCAGGGTTGAAATGCAGCCTGCTTAGAACAGTGCAAATATTTATGCCGGTATTATTATAACATGCAACTGTTATGCTTCTGTAATATTTAAATAGGTTGATGGATCAACATTGCAGGCAAATTATATGTAAGAATGCCGTGCAACCTATTAAAATTTATAAATAATAGGACCGTTTGAAATTGTAATAGTTACCCTGATTTAAGCCCGATAATTTCATCTTGAATACAACAAGTATTTACGGTCTTTTTCATGATACACTTAGCGTCATTATTATAATGGCGCTATTTTTTGGCAAGGCTTCAGGGAGATGTTTGGTATCATTAAAACACACAAACGTTATACTTACGTGATATGTTTTATCGCTGGTTTTTCAAACTTTGTATATCAATTTAAATGTCTGGTAAGGGTTAAGCATTTGAAAAATTTATTTATCACATCAAGCAAAAATTATTATGATCAACAACATTAAAACCTTTTGCGGCATTGCTATAATAGCAGCAGCATTTGCCTCTGCCAGAAAGAAGGGTTGCAAAGCGACCAGGTTCAAAATAATGGTCTTCAGGCAAACTCAAAAAATTCCTTCATTAATGTGCGTGAAGGCTTTATTTACACCATGAGTAACGAAGCTTCCGGAAATAGTATTCTTCATTATCTGCAGCAACCTAACGGCTCCCTGGCATATCAATCTATATTTATTATCAATTAAAAATTTAAAAAATGAAAAAGTTATTAATGATCGCACTGGCATTCACCATTGGCAATGCCGTATTTGCCCAGGAAAAAATGGACAAAAAAATGGATAAGATGGATAAGATGGAAATGAACCATAAAATGAAAGATGGCGCCATGATGAAGGACGGAAAAATGATGATGATGCACGATGGCAAAATGATGATGATGGACAAGGATATGACCATGAAGAACGGAACTATGGTTATGATGGATGGGACAGTAAAAATGAGCGATGGTACATCTAAAGTGATGAAAGACGGAGAGATGATGGACATGGATGGAAAAATGAGCATGATGAAAATGGATAAAATGAAAAAAGGCAAGATGGCTAAGATGGATAAGAATTAAGTTGTGTCTCTTTAGGGCAGAAAGTGAATGCAGGGGTTTAGCTTTCTGCCATTTTTTTACAATATGCACTAAGTATTTATTCTTTGCGGAGATCATACTTTTGTATATCTGCATATAACCAACATCTTCACCAATGACAATTAAAAAAATGACTATCGGAATTATTGCAGCAACTGCTTTAGCTTTTTCGGCAGTGGCTATCATTCATAAGCCTGCCGGTGCCGCATTGGCTAAAACACCCGCTGCCAAAGGTTTTGCAGTTGTAGAACTGTTTACGTCCGAAGGCTGTTCAAGCTGCCCTTCTGCTGATGCTGTGGTGGCTCGTCTTGTAAATAAAAAGCCGGAGAATGTATATGTGCTGGCTTATCATGTGGACTACTGGGACAGGCTCGGCTGGAAAGACGCCTTTAGTGATAAGATGTATTCCCAAAGACAAAGCCATTATGCAGACAAGTTTGGCGAAGGTTCTGTATACACGCCGCAGATCATTGTTAATGGCAACACGCAGTTTGTTGGCTCTGATGAAAGTAAATTAAGCAAGGCGATAAAAGATAACTTGGCAGCAACGGTAGAAAACACTCTTAATATCAGTACGGCTAAAAACGGAGACAGCGCCGTAGTTGACTACACTATTGCCGGCAACAGCAGCCTGATCTTAACCGTGGCCCTTGTTCAGCCCGAAGCTACCACTATTGTAAAGAGAGGAGAAAATGGCGGAAGAACTTTGCACCATGTAAATATTGTAAGGGGATTATCTACTATAACAGCAAAAGATAAAGGCCGGGTGGCACTCAAAATTCCGGCAGCCGGTAATGCTGAACCCTTTTATATTGTAGCATTTACCCAGGCGACCAATAGCCTGCAGGTGCTGGGCGTTATGCAAAAGCCATTGTAAAAAAATTTACTTAGTTAAGCCAATTCGCTGATCGCTGATACCTGATTGCTGAAACCTGTTTGCTGATACCTGATTGCTGATACCTAACTGCCGATACCTGATTACTTATTGTCGCATTTGACCTCAATAATGTCGTCTTCAGCCCTTCTGTTTTTTTATACGAAGAGTACCTTTAGTCCATAATTATTCATCATTTAAAAAAATATATTATGGCAAGCGTAAGCACTTATTTAAATTTTACACGTAACACGGAAGAAGCCTTTAATTTTTATAAAAGCGTTTTTGGCGGTGAATTCTTTGGCGGTAAGATCATGCGCTTCAGCGACATTCCGCCCTCCCCGGATGCGCCGCCTCTGGCTGAAGAAGATAAAAACCTGGTAATGCATGTTGAGTTGCGTATTTTGGGTGTGCATACTTTAATGGGTACGGATGCGCCGGAATCTATGGGCTTTAAAGTTAACATGGGTAACAACAGTTACATCAACCTGCAGCCGGATACGAAGGCTGAAACCAAAGACCTTTTTGAAAAACTCTCTGCAGACGGTAAGGTAGAAATGGACCTGCAGGATATGTTCTGGGGCGATTACTTTGGCAGTTGCACAGATAAGTTTGGTGTGAAGTGGATGTTTAACTGCAACGAAAAGAAGTCGAGTTAAATTGAAGAGTTGGTTTAAAAGATAATGGCCGTTTATTCAGTTTAGCATTGCGTTGCTGAATTGGGGAGGCGGCTTTTTTGTTTTTAAGAATCTTGTTGGTGTGGTGTTGGACTGTTGAAACTTGCCAGACAATATGAAGTCAGAGGTTGCTAATTTTATAGATTTTCTATTGAATAAAAATGAGAAGCCGGCAGAGCATAAAGCAACATTTGGTAGCGCAAGAGGTCTGTTCAAAATGGAGAAGAACTTTTCCCGATAACTTTTAATGATATGGTAATTTTGTTGTCTTTACCGTTCAATCATTGAGACCCGTTCGATACGCTGATCATTTCTCAAGCCATTGCGAATAACTTTACGATTATATCGAAAGACAAAGCGTTCTCTTCATATAACATAAAATTACTTTGGTGAGGTTTTATGTCAGCTTACAACATGGACTATCTAAAAAGAGAATAAAATTTAATCTGTTTATGCACTGAACCACGCAAGTATACAAATCGCTCCAACGCATCAAACCAATAAGTTTGCATAACTTATAATATCATTTAAGCAGGTGGCTTAATTCATTGTAAAATTTACTTTAACTACCGATATGAAATATGTTCTCGTAATTATCCTGGCTCTTATATCTTCCAATTTTTGTTCTGCGCAACAATCTCCTGATACACTTGTGCTGCGGGATATTGACTGGGATAAAACTTCTCCTGCTACATTAAAAGAATTACAAATCCCTTCTGACGGAAGCCTTATGCAGGGCTTTATGTATAAGGCCAACGGCAACATGAAACATCCCACCTTGTTGCTGTTACATGGTTATCCCGGCAACGAACGTAATCTTGATATGGCGCAGGTTGTAAGAGCGCATGGCTGGAATGTGATTTATTTTAATTACCGCGGCACCTGGGGCAGCCAGGGAAAATTTGGTTTTGAAAATTGTGTGAAGGATGTGGTTAACGTTGTAAGCTTCTGTAAAAAATACCAGGACTCGCTGCAAATAGATACCGCAAATGTTGCGCTGTTTGGTCACAGTATGGGAGGCTGGGTTTGCTTAAAGGCCGTGCAGCAACTGCCGGCAATTAAAAAGGCCTTTGCCTTATCTACGTGGGATATTTATGGTGATTTAAAAGACGCACACACAGAAGCAGATCTATTAAAATTAGCCAGGCAAGGCGGAGAATATTTTGTGTTGAATTCATCTGTGAAAGACATTTTTACACCGGTGTTAAAAAAACCTGCCTACTTTAATTTGGCTAATGATGCAGAGGCGCTTTCTCATAAACAGGTGATCATGCTTGATGAGCATTCAAGAAATAAGGCCATTGCAGCTGCCATAAAAAAAGAGAACACCGCATATTTTAGTTATGAGGTATGGCCAACCGATCATCCTTTTACCAACAAAAGAGTAGCATTAATTAAAATGGTGCTGGCTTTTCTTGATAGATAGAAAGCTGCTTCCATTACTTTCAAATTCTACAAAGGCTTGCCTTCTACTAACTGTTGAATTGCGGTCTGTATTGCATTTTTAGCTCCCGCATCTGGCGCCTGGGCCAGGGCATGCTTGGCATGTTCAAGCGCCTTTTTAAGATTACCTGTTGCGGAATAGCCACGCATCATGCCGGCGTTTGTTGGCCAGGCGCCCTTATACTTTTTATAATTTTTTTCAAACACTTTCATGGCTTCAGCAGGTTTGTTTTCTGCCAGTAACTGGTGGCCATAACTATGCATTTCAATGGCGGTAGCATTTTCTACAGCAACAGCTATAATAGAATCAGCCTGTGCATTACTGTTTAACTTTGTTAGCAAACTGGCCTTTGTGGAAAGCGCTCTGAAATCTTTTATGCCGCCAAGGTTTGGATCAACTGCCCGGTTGATCCAGTTAAGAGCTTCATCATAATTTACATTGTTTTGTAAACACCAGTCAGCCGCAGCCTGCAGGCTTGGCGGATCAAAACCTAAAGCGCCAGTAAGCTGGCTCCTGATGTAAGCTAAGGTTGTATTAACCATATCTACAGACACGGTGAAAGGTATGCGCCACTTTTCCCACTCGAGTGCTACTTCTACTGATTGCGGCGTTTGCTTGCTAAAGGTGTAGTCAAGGCGCTCTTTACTTGCCGGCAAATCTTTTTGCTGCGCTACTGGCACACGTAATACGTCGAGACTGCTGTTATAAAAATAGCTGCCCCATTCTGCAATGTTCTTATTAAAAATGAGTGTGCATGAATCAGCATACAGCGCAATAAAAAAGGCATAACTGCCGGCTGCCAATGGTTTACCATTAATGCTTACATCTGTAGTAAAAGTGATGCTGGTACTTTCATCTGCACCGGCTCTCCATGGCGATTCTACATTAGAGCCGAAGCCCAGCACCGTAAAGCCGTAGGGCGCCACATTTGTGCCCCATATTTTACCTTCTCGTCCTTTTACGCCAGGGGCATTCCATTTAATATCTATGTCGGTAATGCCGACACGTCTTCCGGTTTTATTTTTATAATTCACATCGCCATCAGGCAGGCGAAGGGCCTGCGCTGTTGCCATATTGATGATGACCAGGTTAAAACATATAGTGGCAATGAATAAGCGTAAAGTAGGGTGCATACAATTTTTTTTAATTAACAATCAATCATTAAATATAGTTTATACATTATTAGTTATTGTGCAGTTGCTAAATGGATAGCGCCGTTTATCAAAATATGTTATACACAATCCAAATTATTCTCAAGTGTACTATAAGATTGATTCCCCGAAACATTCGGGAAGGGCTGTGCCTGGCAAGAGCAAACGTACCACTCTACGTCTTTGCGATCCGCCACTAAAACTTTCACATCCGAAAGCACATTTTGGCGGAGAAGCAATCTTATAGTAATGTGAGTATCGATAAAATTCTTAACAATGAAATAAAACAGATACTATAGTGCAATATTAGATTGCTTCGTGCCTGGCAAAGATGGGTGCAATCACTCTACGTCTTTGCGATCCGCCACTAAAACTTCCACATCCGGAAGCACATTTTGGCGGAGAAGCAATCTTATAATAATGTGAAAAATGGATAAACTCTTAGCATTGAAATTAAACACATAGTATGGTTATTGTTAGATTGCTTCGTGCCTCGCAAAGACGGGTGCGTTGAGCTAACGTCTTTGCGATCCGCCACTAAAACTTTCACATCCGGAAGCACATTTTGGCGGAGAAGCAATCTTATAGTAATGTGAAAAATGGACAAACTCTTAACAATGAAATAAAACAGATACTATAGTGCAATATTAGATTGCTTCGTGCCTCGCAAGGACGGATGCCGTGAGTTAACGTCTTTGCGATCCGCCGTTGTACTCTGAACATAATCGCTGTTGGTTAATAAAAATCTATTTACTTTATTAACGTTAATTTTTTACAATCGTATTTACCTTCAGCTTTAAATGAGCCATAAATAAACAGCAGCAATGAAAGTGCTTATAGTAGAAGATGAAAAAGAGTTATCTCAAAGTATTTGTACTTACCTCGCTAACGAACAATTTATCTGCGAGCAGGCTTTAAATTATGCAACAGCTCAGGAAAAGATTGCTTTGTATGATTATGCCTGTATTATTCTTGATATCAGCTTGCCAGATGGAAACGGCATGGAGCTTTTGAAAGATCTTAAAAAAGACAATAAGGTTGATGGCGTACTCATCATCTCTGCAAAAAATTCTATTGATGATAAAGTGTATGGCCTGAAGGCCGGCGCTGATGATTATCTTACCAAGCCTTTTCATCTTTCTGAACTTGCGGCACGGGTGGCAGCCATCATCAGGCGAAAATCTTTTGACGGAAAAAACATCATATATTTTGATGCCCTGGAATTAGATCTTAATCAAAAGACGGTTACCGTACAAAATATCACCATAGATTTAACACGCAAAGAGTACGAACTCTTATTGTATTTCATCAGTAACAAAAATAAAGTGATCTCTAAAAATGCCATTGCTATGCACCTGTGGGGCGATGATATGGACATGGCAGATAATTATGATTTTATTTATACTCATATAAAAAATCTTCGCAAAAAATTATTGCATGCGGGTGCTGCGGATTACATACAATCTGTTTATGGCATGGGATATAAACTTGCCTTAGCCTGATGACAAAAAAATTATTTTCCAGGTATGTCCGTATAAATATTGTAATCACGATAGTAATATTTCTTATTGCCGGCATAGCCTTTTATCTCACCTTAAGTTATGTGCAATTGAAGCAAATTGACGAAGACTTAGGTATAGAAGAAGAAGAAATTTTGCTGTACGTTAAACAGTATGATCAGCTTCCAAAAACATTTTCAGTGCAGGACCAGCGTATTCAATTTTTCCCGGTGGCTCAGGCCTTTGATCGAAGATATTTTAGCCGTACAAAAATTAAAGAGGATGAAGAGTATGAGTATTTCAGGCAATTGATATTTGGAATACAGGTAAGTGGTAAATATTATAAAGCCTCTGTGTCAAAGTCTCTTGAAGAAACGGATGACCTTAAGCATACTATGTTATGGATAACTTCTGCAATTATTTTGTTGATGCTTGTTACCTCCATAATTATAAACAGGTTTGTATTGCGAAGATTGTGGCAACCTTTTTACAGTACGTTGGAGATTCTAAAAAAATTTAGCCTGAATAATAAACAGGTTCTTGATTTTCCCGGAACGTCAACTGAGGAATTTTCTCTGTTGATCTCTACCCTGGAACGTACAACTCAACAGGCTCAACTGGATTATCTGTCTCTTAAAACATTTAGTGAAAATGCCTCACATGAAATCCAGACACCCATAGCCATTATCCAATCCAAGCTTGATTTGCTGATACAGGACGAAGCACTTACTGAACAGCAAAGCAAAACTTTACAGGCTATTTACGACGCAATAAAACGTTTAACAAGATTAAATACGTCACTGTTATTACTGGCTAAAATTGAGAACAACCAGTTTGATGAAGTGGCCGAAATAGACCTTAAAAAAAATACTGAGCAAAAGATTGCAGACTTTAATGAACTATGGCAATCGCAAAACATTACGTTATCCGTGGCATTAGATCGCAGTAGCGTTAGCATGAACCCGCAACTCGCAGATATTCTTTTAAATAACCTGCTTAGTAATGCCACTAAAAATAATTTTCATGGTGGCAAAATATCTATCATCCTTAATTCAAATAAACTGCTTGTTGAAAATACAAGTAATGAGCCAATGCTCAACAGCGATAGGCTTTTTCACCGTTTTTACAAGCCCTCGCAAAGCAATGAAAATAATGGTCTTGGCCTTTCAATAATCAAGCAAATATGTGAAGTTTCCGAATTGGTACCCGGCTATTTTTTTAAGAATGGTCAGCATAGTTTTACCATCACATGGCAAACTTAACAGGCATAACTCATCGCCGCCATTTGTTATTTTTAAATCCTGCAGTTTCTTATCTATTCAGTGTTTTCCACCTTGCTCCAACTTACTTATTAAATACAACATCGTAAGTACGTTATTTAAGGTTTTACCATCAGGATATGTTTTCATAAATAATAAATCAACCCAACCATTGCGCTTTTGCATGATGTCTTTAAAGGATGGCATTCCTGTAAAAACTAGCAATTCAGAGAAATAAAAAAGCAAATTCTAACCCACAATAGTTTAATGAAAACTTCCATGAAAATAAAAGAGCTTTTGACACCGATTTTGTTTATGCTTATTGTAAAAGCGTTACCAGCGCAGCAGGCACAGGTTGGTGCCAGGCTAAATAAAGTATTTGCAGCCGATCAATTTCGTTTTCCGGCAGACTCCATTGATTTCAAAAAAATTAAAGTGCAAAAATTAAGATCACTCATCTTTCCTGCAACCATGATTACTTATGGCTTTGTTGCTTTAGGAAGCAAGGCACTAAAAAATTTCGATAACGAGCTCAAAGAAGACATCTGGATTGATCATCCGCACCGCACCATAAAAATTGATAACTATCTTCAATATACGCCGGCTGCTTTGGTGTATAGTCTTAATATCATCGGAATAAAGGGGCGGCATTCGCTCCGGGACCGCACCATGATTTATTTGATGTCTAATGCCATGATGGGCATCACCGTAAATTCATTAAAAATGATAACACGGGTACAAAGGCCTGATGGCTTTGGTACGAATGCCTTTCCTTCAGGGCATACCGCCACGGCTTTTGTGTCTGCTGAATTTCTTTACCAGGAATATAAAAATATTTCACCCTGGTATGGCGTGGCTGGTTATACAATGGCTGCAGCAACGGCTTACCTGCGTATGTATAACAACCGCCACTGGTTTCGGGATCTGTTGCCCGGTGCAGGTATAGGCATTGTATCAACTAAAATAGTTTACTGGATTTACCCCGCTGTTCAAAGACGTATTTTTAAATTGAGGCCTTCAAATACAATGGTAATGCCCTATTACCAAAATGGGGTGGCCGGTTTTAGTCTTGTTCACACATTCAATTAACGCACATTTAAACAAACTTAATAGTTAGCCGTTATGGCATTTTTTTAACAACACCTACACCTTAATTTCAGTTTTGCCACAGAAAGCAGAGGTAGGTTGCAGCTTTATTAACCGAATTTAAAAAACACATCACATGAAAAAGTACTTTATATTATTCGCCCTTGCCGGTACAGTTTCTGCAACCAGCTTCGGACAAACAGAAAAGGAAACAAAAGAAAAAAAAGAAGTGAACGAAAAAAAAGAAATGGATGAACATAAAGAGATGAAGGAAGAAAAAGAACATGAGGAGAAAATGAAACACGTCATGGTTCCTTCAGCCGTAAAAACAAGCTTCAGCAAAAATTACCCCGGCACTACAGCTAAGTGGGAAAAAGAAGGCTCAAATTATGAAGCTGGTTTTAAACACGAGGGGCATGAAATGAGCGCTTTGTATGACGCTGATGGAAAAATGACAGAATCTGAAATGGAAATTAAAATAGGCGACCTGCCTAACAGTGCTATTGAATATGTAAAAGCTAATTATAAAGATGCCGAAATAGAGGAAGCCGCAAAAATTACAAAAGCCGATGGCGAAGTAAATTATGAAGCAGAAGTAAAAGGCATGGATTTGATTTTTGATAAAGAAGGTAATTTTTTAAGAGAACAAAAAGATTAGTTTCTTCCCTTTGAAACAACACTGAAAGGGCTGCAATATTTTGCAGTCTTTTTAGTTTATATTAGAAAGCGTAAGAAGTTAAAGGCTTTTAACGCTGGTGTAAAAGATAAGTTTGCATCCACATTGTTGTAGTGAAAACAAGTATTATGAAAGCTGTCATAACCCTGTTATTATTTGTGATTCAGTCGCACCTGCTTATTGCGCAATGCCAGAGTGATGCCATCTTAGGCAAATGGATTCCTTATCCCAGGCAAAATTTTATTGTTGAAATTTACAAAGACAGCAATCAATATAAAGGCAGATTGGTATGGTTTAAAGATACCGATGACACCACAAAACCCATGGCTGTTCGCTTAGATGAAAAGAACCCGAAGCCGGAACTCAGGCACAGGAAACTTTTAGGGATAGAAGTTTTGAGCGGAATGGTGTTTAATCCTAAAACGTTGCGTTGGGAAGACGGAGAAATTTATGATGCAAAAAATGGGAGGATATGGAGTTCCACTGCACGGTTAACCAAAGCCGGCACGCTTGAAGTTAGAGGCTTCTGGCATTTTGAATTTATTGGGCAGAGCGTGATCTTTAAAAAAGTGTGATGCTTTAGCTTTTAATATTTTCACTTCGCAGCTTAGCACCAACTTCAGAAAGTATTCTGATTTGCATTATAGGTTGCAACTCCTAAACCTTTTACATGCAAAAAGTTATCACCGTTCTTTTAAGCACAATTGCTTTTTCAATAACAGCCTGCTCTCAAAAGCCATCTTATACAATTATAAAAACGTTTCATATTGCAAGCCCCGGCGGGTGGGACTATTTAGCCGTTAATGACAATAATCTTTACGTATCTCACGGCTTACAGGTTAATATATTACACAAGGAAACCGGCGACAGCATAGGCGTAATTGACAGCACAACCGGTGTGCATGGCATTGCATTTATAAATGCTTTGAATAAAGGGTACACCAGTAATGGCAGGCTGAATAATGTATCAGTTTTTGATCTTAAAACCTTTGCGGTAACCGGGCATATAGCCACCGGTAAAAACCCTGATGCGATAATGTATGACAGTGCTTCAAACATGCTGTATACCTGCAATGGCAGCGGCAACGATGTTTCGGTAATTGATCCTGCCACCGAAAAAGTTCTGGCTACTATACCTGTTGGTGGCAAACCGGAAACCGCTGTATCAGATGGTAAGGGCAAACTCTTTGTAAATATTGAAGATAAAAATGAAGTGGTGGAAATAGATATGGCAGCCAATAAAGTTTTAAATCATTGGCCTTTGAAAGGCGGGGAAGAACCTACCGGCTTAGCTATTGACAAACTTACAAACCGGTTGTTTGTGGCCTGTGATGAAAAGCTGGTTGTGCTTGATGCGAAAAGTGGTAAAGTAGTTACCCAGCTTCCTATTGGTGAGGGTTGCGATGGTGCTGCGTTTGATGAGGCTACCAATACAATTTATACATCCAATGGAGAAGGCAGTATGACGGTGATTCACGAAGAGAGTGCTAATAAATATAATGTGATCGCTACTGTACCTACCAAAAGGTGGGCCAGAACAATAGCGCTTGATGCGACTACACACCGCCTATTTTTACCGACGGCAGATTTTGAAAAGCCGGCCGCTAATGCACCCGCAAACGAACGCCCCAAAATGATTGCAGGCTCCTTCCAGGTTCTTGTGATTGAGCCAAATCAAAAGTAAATTTTAAATAGATTTCTTTAAGAAGATATAACCTTCATATTTTCACTCAATATAATTTTAGGTTCGGTCCATTTATAACACATATTTAATGACAGCCGGTATAAAAGGATATACTTTTTTACTTTCATTTGTTTTAATAGTTCCATCATTTGCCCAGCTAAATGTTACGCCGTTAACAGTGTATGATTCGGCGGCAAAAAAAATTGACTGGACTACCGCCGCCAAAAAGCACAAATGGTTTTCGCCATACATAATGCCCGCCATGCTTATAGGATATGGCTTAACAGGTCTTGAAAATGACGGCCTGCAAAATTTAAATTTTGAAATTAAAGAAGAGCTTTATACGGAGCACATTCATCGCAATAATCATCTTGATAACTACCTCCAGTTTTCGCCTGCACTTGCGGTGTACAGTTTAAACGTTTTAGGCATAAAAGGCAGGCATAATTTTATTGACAGAACAGGGATATACCTTTTATCTAATCTGATCCTCAACACCACGTGCCAGGTTACAAAAACAATAACGCATATCCAGCGCCCTGATGGGTCTTCGTTTACATCCTTTCCATCGGGTCATACGTCGGAAGCCTTTGCTTCTGCTGAATTTTTAAGACAGGAGTACAGGGATGTTTCGCCCTGGTATGGCATCGCCGGTTATGCTGTGGCTGCCACCACAGGCTATTTCAGGATGTATAACAATAAACATTGGCTAAGCGATGTTGTTGCCGGAGCAGGCGTTGGTATAATATCTACTAAAATTTCTTACTGGGTTTACCCGCATTTAAAAAAAGTACTGTTTAAAAACAAGGCATCTGATACTTATGTCATGCCTTCATATAGTAATGGTTCTTTTGGTGTAGGTATGCTGAAAGTATTTTAATGTTAATCAACATAAATTACCATTTATTTTAGGGTTGTGAATCATGCTATGAAAAAACTTTTGACCGTATTAATTTTTCTTGCCGGAAAGCTCGCCTATGGCCAGCAAAATACGCTTTACTATTATATTAACTATGCCAATAGCAACAGCCCGTTACTGCAGGATTACAATGACCAGCAACTATTAAATACACTTGACAGCTTACTGATAGTTTCTGCAAATAAATACCAGCTTACCGGCGCCGGCTCGGCTATATATGCACCAATAATTCATGGCTTTGGGTACGATGAAGTTATAAGCAATGGCGGTACTTACAGCGCACTTGTAATATTAAGCAAGCCCGTGTTTAACAAAAATAATCTTGGCCTGCAGTTTAATGCCCTGCGCTTCGTCAGCGATTCTATCCGCATCAGCCGCCGCCTGGCAGAAGCTGATATTGTACGGGCAATAGCCACACAATATATTACCGCCTATGGCAACCTGCTGCTACTTCGCTTTAATGAAGAAATTACTTCTGTGTTAAAGAAAGAAGATGTATTATTGAATAAGCTGACTGAACAAAGTGTTTACCGGCAAACAGATTACCTGACATTTGTTGTAAACCTGCGCCAGCAGGAAGTGGCCTTGCAGCAGGCCCGCCTGCAATATAAAACTGATCTCTATACATTAAATTATTTAGCCGGCATCAACGATACAGCTTTTCGTTTGTTAGAAGAGCCTCTGATGAACTTGCAGGATTTGGTAAGCATTGATTCATCACTTTTTTTTCAGCAATTTAAAATTGACAGCCAGCGCCTGACCAATGAAAAAAAGTTAATTGACTACCGGTATAAACCGAAGGTTGGGCTATACGCTGATGGTGGTTATAATTCATCTCTTACAGGAGATTATTATAAACATTTTGGCGGAAGCTTTGGCGTTAACCTTTCTGTTCCGCTTTATGACGGAAAGCAAAAAAAACTTGAATATCAAAAGCTGGCAATACAGCAACGCACCCGCAACAGGTACAAAGATTTTGCTATGAACCAATACAGGCAACAGGTAGCGCAACTTAAGCTTCAACTGGAAGAAACAAGTACATTAATAAAGCAGATCAACGATCAGTTGAAATACTCAGAAGGTTTGATAAATGTATATCGCAAGCTTATGCAAACCGGCGACGCAAACATCACCGACTATGTTTTAGCATTAAATTCATTTTTAACAGCAAAGAACCAGCTCACACAAAATATAATCAACAGGATGCAGATCATCAATCAACTCAATTATCATAACAGGTAATGAAAACTTTAGCCATGAAACTGAACGACCACATGAAATATATATTAATAGCCTGTATCGTTTGCG
>JANLXV010000603.1:0-1867 GCA_031365305.1 Chitinophagaceae bacterium | reverse complement strand
TTGTTCTGTAAAAATTTTAAAATCATTTAATAACTGTCCAACAGTGCGCCTGTTTTCCGGTGATACGCTTTTCATTTCTCCCATCACAGCTTTAACAATGCCCTTTGTGCCTAAGTATTTTATCCTGAATGCTTCAGCAGTGTCATTACCATTTAAAGCATACGCTGATATCTCTTTCCGGTAATTGTCAACCAGTGTCTCAATAGTCTCCATAGCTGCAAAAATAAGTTACACGGTAGTAAAGGAAAAAGTAAAAAATAAAAAGTTGAAAACAATACACCTGACGTTTCTAAAATCTTCGCATTTTTTAATTTTTAATTTTTAATTTCTATAGCGCTTTTTACACATGCTTATATTTGAACTTTCTCATTAAGGATAAGTAAACACAGATTAATGAACGACCTACATGAATTTTTAACACCGATCAACTTAAGTTATTTAAATGATGACGCCGAATATAATGACGGGCATCTTGGCAGTTATATAAAAGCTTATGAAAATGAACTGCCTGATTTTGGCGAGGCGGATATTGTGTTGGTTGGCGTAAACGAACAGCGTGGCGCAGGTATTAAGGAAACGTCGGATGCAGCAGACGTGGTGCGTAAGCAATTGTATCGTCTTAACTACTGGCATACAGAGGTATCCATTGTGGACATAGGCAATATTAAAACCGGCTTATCATTGAATGATACTTATGCAGCTTTGCGCACGGTGCTTACAACGCTAATAAAGCTTGAGCGGACTGTGATTATTATTGGCGGATCGCATGATATTACTTTGCCACAATACCATGCTTACAGTCACATTAAAAAAGTGATTGAAGCCACAGTAGTTGATGCCGCAATTGATCTTAAAAGTGAATCTATGTTAAAGAGCCAAAGCTTTTTAATGGAGATGCTTACAGGCGAACCTAACTTTATAAAGCATTATAACCATATTGGTTTTCAAAGCTATTTTGTACACCCAAGAATGCTTGAAACGCTTGATAAGCTTAGGTTTGATTGCTACAGGGTTGGTGTAGTTAAAGAAAGTATTGAAGAGATGGAGCCTGTGCTTCGCAATACAGATCTGTTAAGTTTTGACATGAGCGCCATCCGTTATAGTGATGCGCCATCCACTGAATATTCTCCCAACGGGTTTACCGGCGAAGAAGCCTGTGGGTTGATGCGCTATGCAGGTATGAGTGCTAAACTCTCCACTGCAGGCATTTATGGTTATCAACCTGAAATGGATTACAGGTTTAATACAGCCAAACAAATTGCACAGATGATCTGGTATTTTATTGATGGCAAAAGCAGGAGTAAACATGAAGCGCAGTTTCATGAAAAACAAAACTTTAATGAATACCATACTGTATTCACGGAAAGTGATACGATGTTCCTGCAAAGTAAAAAAACCAACCGTTGGTGGATGCAATTACCAGGCAGCGAAATGATTGCCTGTAGTTATAATGACTACCTGAACGCAAGTCGTAATGTAATCCCTGAAAGATGGCTGCGGGCCCAGGAAAGGTTGTAAATTATCTGCCAAACATTTTATTCAAATCATCTTTTTTAAACTCAAGATAACAGGGTTTTCCGTTTGGGGTAGTATTGGGAACCTCGCAATTAAAAAGATCATCAGTTAAAGTCTTCATCTCTTTTTGAGCCAGTGCCTGCCCTGGCTTAACTGCATTTTGCCAGGCCATTGAACGGAGTAATTTTTCCCGTTTTGAATATTTAAGATCGTTGCTGAAATTTTTATAATGTTCCAGCATATTTTCCAGGCTTACTTTTTCATTGCCTTCCATCACATCAGCCGGCGTACCTTGTATAATAAATGTACTGCTGCCAAAGGGCTCCACCTGGTAACCTAATAATTGCAGATC
>JANLXV010000599.1:0-8349 GCA_031365305.1 Chitinophagaceae bacterium | reverse complement strand
TTTGATTATAACTATCAGTTCATGATCAATGAAATTGTTAGAAACATCAAGGTTGGTTGTAAAAGAAGTAATGTGCCAATGCCAAATATTTTTACGGAATTTGGCAGTTATACTGTTGGCGAAAGCATGGCCCATATTTATAGTGTGATAGGTGAGAAGATGCAGAATGACCGTGAGACCTGGTATATGATTGACTCATCTTTTATAACCACTTTGCCAGATACATGGGGAATTGGTGAAAAGTTTTTAATGTTGCCGATCAATAAATGGAAAGACGAATATCAAAGGGTGACACTTGGCGGAATAACATGCGACAGTCATGATTATTATGATTCTGAAGAACACATCAATGAAGTGTTCCTGCCAAAAATTACCAATGATGAACCTTTATATGTTGGCTTTTTTCATACAGGCGCCTACCAGGATCAGATCAGCGGTTATGGCGGTATTAAGCATTGCCTGATCCCTTCACCGAAACACATCATTGTTGGCTATGATAAAACCGGTAAGCTGGTTGATTGGGTTTATGCAAAAGAACAAACCGCCCAGAGTATGCTTAAGATATTAGGATACAAATAAAAAAAGCCTCTGTATGCGCAGAGGCTGATGGGTTATGATGTTTCGTAACTTATTTTTCTTTATACTTTTTATACTTAGTTTTTTGTTGGCCTGGTGCAAATGCTTTAGCGCTTTTTTCTCCATAAACTTTTTTAGCATGGCCGGGTGGCATCCATCTTTCAGCCTGGCTGTTGTCATGAGGGTATCTCACTTTTCCATCAGGGTAATGGACTGAACCATTAAGTTTTTTTACCCTTCCGTCAGGGTATTTTACTGTACCATCAGGCCTTTTAACCGTGCCATCCGGGTATATAATAGTGCCATCAGGTAAGTGCCTAACTTTTTTATAAGTAGTATTATTGCGCTCTGATTTTTTCATGGTACCATTAGGATAAAGAATAGTGCCATCTGGTAAAGTAGTTTTGCCAACCGCACTTCGCTTTGTAATTTTTCCGCCTGGTGTTTTAAAAGTGCCATCTTCATAAACTATTGTGCCATCACTCAAAATGGTTTTACCAGATTGTGCAGCAGCAATGTTGCCCGGGGCACTTAGTATGAGAAGGGCTAAAGACACGCCTAAATATTGTATAAATATTTTCATATAGGTTTTTAGTTTAGAAATATACTTCATCTTAAAACGATGATTAACAGAATTTATTAGCCATCTAATTGTTTTAATAAGTTCATTATATTGTATGAGATGTCATCATGTATTGAAAGTTTAAAATATAAAATCATAAAATGAAAAAACTCATTAGTCTTAGTTTATGTGTGCTGCTATCATATTCTGTTCTTGCCCAGTCTGCTGAAGATTCAGTGAAAGCGGCTGTGATTATGCTTTTTACTGCCATGAGAACGGCTGATGCCAATATGCTGCTGCAGGCTTTTACGGATAGCGCAGTTTTGCAGACCATAATAAAAACATCTGATGGAAGCATATCAATCAATAATGAAAGCTTGAAAGACTTTGTTGATTTTGTTGGGAAAGAACAAAAGGGAAATGCCGATGAACGCATAACTTTTGAATCAATAAAAATTGATGCTGACCTGGCAAGTGTATGGACGCCCTACCAATTTTATTACGACGGTGCGTTTAGCCACTGTGGTGTAAATTCATTTCAAATGGTAAGATTAAAGGGCACATGGAAAATTCAATACCTCATTGATACCAGGCGAAAAAATGGTTGCAAGCCTTAAATAAAAATGCCTCCGGCGCAGGAGGCATTATGTTTCAAATTATGACCTAAGTATTATTGAACGGCAATTTCTTTTGAAGCAACTTTTACTTCTTCTTTTTTTGGTAATCGAAGTTTTAGTATGCCATTCTCATATTTTGCATTAATATTTTCCGCTTCAATTTTTTCATCAAGCGTAAAAGTTCTATTGAAAGACTGGGTGGAAAATTCTTTTTTAATGAACTTTTCTGTTTGCTCATTTTTTTCTTCTTTAACATCATAGGAAATAGTAAGAAGATTTTTATCAATATTGATCTTGAAATCTTCTTTGCTGATGCCCGGAGCTACAACTTCAAGTTCATATAAGTCATTAGTTTCTTTAATATTTACTTTAGGTTTTGATAAGTCATTTTCCCATTTTTGTGGAAATGCAAAATCCTGAAGTAAATCATTAAAAAGGCCGTTGAAGGCTCGTGTTGAAGGTTGATTTAATTTTACTAACATCTTATTTAGCGTTTAAAGTTTTAAAAAATTTAAAAGCATTTCATCAAACGAAATGCCTATATCTTTTTTAGCAACATAATTGCATTTTTGCAGACATTTTGACAAAATTTGCTCTGTTATTGTGACAATTAGTCAAAATCATACTTGTAAGTTGTATTAGTAACTGTTGTAAATTTGCATTTCAAATTTTGAAAATATGTATCCAGAAGAAATTGTTCTTCCGATGAAAGAAGAAATGACCGATAATGGTTTCCAGGAATTGTTAACCTCCGCTGAGGTGGATGAAACCTTAAGCAAAAAAGGCACTGCCTTAGTTTTTATAAATTCTGTATGTGGATGTTCTGCAGGCACAGCAAGGCCTGGCGTAATAAAAGCTGTAACTGAAAGTGAAAAAAAACCTGAAATCCTCGCAACAAGTTTTGCAGGGTTTGATACAGATGCTGTGCGGAACATTCGCCAGCATTTAATGCCTTATCCGCCCTCATCACCCGCCATTGCACTTTTTAAAGATGGGGCTTTGGTTCATTTAATTGAGCGTCACCACATCGAAGGACGTTCGGCCCAAATGATTGCCAATAATCTGAAGCAGGCTTTTGAAGAGTATTGCTAAGATTTTAATTATAATGCATTTTAATCCTTCATGAAAGAAGGATTTTTTTTTACTTATCATTTATGTATCCCAACTTATATTATTTAGTAAAAGACTGGTTCGGCGTAGAAGTTAGCTTGTTTAAAATTTTTTACACTTTTGGAATTTTTGTAGCCCTGTCATTTATTGCCGCTGCACTGTTTCTAAGCAAGGAACTGAAGAGAAAAGAAAAAGAAGGCTTGCTTACCCCTACAGAAGAAGTTATTACAGTTGGTAAGCCTGCTTCAATATTCGAATTACTGATCAGTGCTCTCATTGGTTTTGTTTTCGGTTATAAATTAGTTGGCGCATACCTTGCTTCCCGGAGCGGTGGTATAGACTTACAGGAATATGTGTTTTCCTCGGAAGGAAATTTTATAGGCGGATTTGTAGTTTCAGCCATACTTGTATATTTAAAATACAGGGAAAAAAACCAGCAAAAGCTGGCTAAGCCGGAACAAAGAACCGTGCGAATATGGCCGCACGACAGGGTAGGAGACATCGTTATTTATGCTTTAATATTCGGCATTTTGGGCGCAAAACTTTTCGACAATTTTGAAAACTGGGATCGTTTTATCAGCAATCCTCTTGGCAGTTTATTATCTCCGAGCGGTTTAACATTTTACGGCGGGTTAATATGTGCCACCATAGCTATTGCATGGTTTGCACGTAAAAAAGATATTGCGCTTGTTCATCTTGTAGATGCCGCTGCACCGGTTTTAATGCTGGCTTATGCCATCGGTCGTATTGGTTGCCAGGTTTCCGGCGATGGTGATTGGGGCATTTATAATAGTGCTTATGTAAGTAACACTCCTGGTAAAACTGAGTTAGCGAAACCCGGTGAGTTTGAAAAAAAACTCCTGGACAATTCAACCTATTTTATAAATGGAAGAGCTAAAAATCCTGACTCAAGTTCGGTTATGGTTACTGACAGGATAAGCCCTGATCTGGCGAGTGTACCGCATAAAAGCTTTGCAGGGCCAACATTTTTGCCAGCCTGGTTATTTGCATATACTTATCCTAACAATGTAAATGAAGATGGTATATTACTGCCGGGTTGCGAGGGTAAATATTGCAGAGCATTACCACAACCTGTATTTCCAACCCCTCTTTACGAAACCATTATGGGGCTGGCTATATTTGGCTTTTTATGGAGCATAAGAAGGCGCTTAAAAATTCCGGGGATGATGATGGCCATATACCTCATCTTGAACGGTGTTGAACGTTTTCTCATAGAATTGATCAGGGTAAATTCAACCTATAGTATTTTTGGCCTTAAGCCCACACAGGCAGAAATTATTTCTCTTCTCTTCATTACCACTGGGATTGTTGCCACAATTGTTTTACAAAGAAGAGCTGTAAAGATCAAGTAAACATTATTTAAGGAAGATAAAACCGCTTATAAAGCTAATGCTTCCGTTTATGTATAATTATGTACTATGTAAAACAAAGTACTTAAGTTTGTATTGTAATATTTAAAACATAGTATTCAATCATAAACTTAACCACATGCTTTTCAAATTATTTACTCTAACTGCTTCATTAGCAATTTTTTCGATATCCACAGCGCAAACTACAATCAATGGGACTATCAAAGCTAACGAATCATCGGCACCGGATTTAGCCAATGCTACTGTATCGTTATTACAATTAAAAGACTCTTCAAAAATAAAATCAGTTAAAGCCGATGTAAAAGGACAATACACATTTATCAATGTTCCGGTTGGCAAATATTTGTTAGAAGCATCGGGTGCAGGGCTAAAACAAACTTTTAGTGAGGCTTTAAGTATTACTGATACCACCCCGGTGGTGGTGAGAGATATTACTATTTTAAAAGAAAGCAAAACACTTCAGCAAGTTACAATAACTGGTAAAAAACCTTTCATTGAAAATAAGATTGATAAGATTGTTTTAAATGTTGACGCACTGATTTCCAATGCTGGCAATACAGCTATGGATGTATTGGAAAAAGCGCCCGGAGTAAGCGTAGATAAAGACGGAAACATCAGCCTAAAAGGAAAAGATGGCGTAATGGTGATGATTGATGGTAAACCTTCTTATTTAAGCGGACAGGATCTTGCGAATTTTTTGAGGAACACACCAGCTTCATCAATTGAACAAATAGAAGTAATGACGAATCCCTCAGCGAAATATGAAGCTGCGGGCAATTCTGGTATTCTGAATATCAAAACAAACAAGAATAAACTAAAAGGGTTTAATGGCAACTTCTCTACAACCTATACACAAGGTGTTTATTGGAAAGGAAACAGTAGTTTAAATCTTAATTACCGTAATAAAAAGTTTAATCTCTTTGGTAATTATGGCTATTCGAAATGGAACAGTTTTGATCGTTTAAACCTGACCAGGAACTTTACCAACATTGATACGAAACTTTTGGAAACCCGTTTTGAGCAGAGTACATTTATAAAAAGAGTATCCGATAATCATAACATTAAAGCCGGCGTTGACTATTACCTAAGCAAAAAAACAACGCTTGGTGCTGTGCTCAGCGGTTATATTAATCCTAACAACCAGGCGGGTACCAATTACACCTATTTAAAAAATCCTGAAGGCCTAACAGATTCTATCTTATACGCTACGAATCATAACTCTAACAATTCAAAAAATGCGGGGGTTAATTTAAATTTTCGCCAGTTATTAGATACTTCAGGGCAGGAACTTACCAGCGATTTTGATTACCTGGTATATCGTCAGAATGCAAAACAATTATTTACAAATAATTATTTGAATGCAGATATGACCAAAAGAAAAGATCCGACCTTATTGAGAGGAAGCCTTCCGTCTGATATTAACATCTATTCAGCAAAAGTTGATTATGCTAAGCCTTTATCAAAAGATTCAAAACTTGAAGCCGGCGTAAAATTCAGTTATGTAACTACGGATAATGATGCCCGATACGATAAAAAGGCACAGCATGATTGGGAAACCGATCTCGGCAAAACCAATCATTTCATTTATAAAGAAGGGATATCCGCCGCTTATGTAAACTTCAATACGCAAATAAAAAAGTTAGGCGTGCAGGCAGGTCTGCGTGTTGAAAACACAACAGCCAATGGCGACCAGTTAGGTAATGCCAGCCGCCCTGATTCTTCTTTCAGGCGCCAGTACACTAACCTTTTTCCTACGATGTATTTCAATTACGGGTTGAATAAAAAGAATAACCTCTCATTAAATTTTGGCAGAAGAATTGACAGGCCGGACTATGATGATCTTAACCCATTCTTCTACTTTTTAGATGAATATACCTACGAGGCAGGTAATACTTTACTAAAGCCTCAGTTTACAAACAGCGTTGAATTAGCCCATACCTATAAAGGCTTTTTTACTACAACCCTTAACTATAGCCAGACAGATGATGTTATTCTTGATGTACTAAAACAAATCAATACGGAAAGAAAAACCTTTGTTACAAAAGATAACGTGGCAAGCCGGAAAAATATGGGAGTAGCAGTTAGCGTGAATGGGCAGTTGGCAAAATGGTGGAACTATAATGTGTACACAAACGTAAACAACAATAGGTTTTCAGGGCAACTAAATGGCACAGAGCTAAAGGTGTCAGGAACAACGTTTATGGGTAATATGAACAACCAGTTTAAGATTAGTAAAACGTGGAGTGCTGAATTAAGCGGCTTTTACAGATCAGCAGGCCTGGAAGGTCAACTGGTAATGAATCCCATGTGGCAATTATCTTCAGGTATTCAGAAACAGATTTTAAAAACGAAGGGTAGTCTTAAGCTGAGTGTTAACGATATTTTTAATTCGAGACAATTTATCGGCAGGGTGAAATATGATGATATAGACGTGCTGATAAATTCACGTAGAGACAGCCGCAGAGCCAATTTAACTTTCAGCTACAGGTTTGGTAAACCAGTAAAAACACAGGAAAGAAGGAAAATTGGGGGAGCTGACGACGAGCAAAACCGGGTAAAAACAAAAGAGTGAGTCCTTGATTTTTAAATGTGAAAACGCTGTTCAGGAATGAACGGCGTTTTTTTATCTTTACGCATAAAATTTTATGTATGCCTTCATTTGATCTTGTTAGTAAAGTTGATCTTCAAACATTGGATAATGCCGTAAATACAGTAGAGAAAGAAATAAAAAACAGGTTTGATTTTAAAGGGTCGCCTGTAGAAATTGTGCTTGATAAAAAAGAATTCAAGCTCAAACTTGAGGCTGAAAGTGAAATGAAACTCGCCCAGGTAATTGATGTACTTATTAGCAGAAGCATGAAGCAGGGGCTGGCTGCCGAAGTATATGATCTGTCCAAAGAGCCTTATCAAAGTGGTAAGGTGGTTAAAAAAGATGTGGATGTAAGAAATGGCATAAAGCAGGACGATGCAAAGAAAATAGTTAAGTTGATTAAAGATAGCGGCTTAAAAGTGCAGGCTGCAATTATGGACGATATTATAAGGGTAACAGCCAAAAAAATTGATGACTTACAGGAAGTTATCCAATTATCAAAAAGCTGGGATCTTGGCCTGGCGCTTCAGTATGTAAATATGAAAAATTAGCTTGAAAATTGAGGAGAAACCCATAGTTTTGCACACTCAAATAAAAAAAATGAAAAAAGACATTCACCCATCTAATTATAGGCCGGTTGTTTTTAAAGACATGAGTAACGGAACTATGTTTTTAAGCCGCTCAACAGCTAACTCAAAAGAAACGATCACTTATGATGATGGTAAAGATTATCCTGTAATAAAACTGGAGATATCTAATACGTCGCATCCGTTTTACACCGGTAAAAATATAATGGTAGATACGGCAGGTCGTATTGATAAGTTTAAAAAGCGTTACGAAAAGAAAAGCTAAGTTTTTCTTTCAAAAAAATATAAGCCCCCGTTTTGGGGGTTTTTTATTTCAACTATTTTATAATACCTGTAGTTTTGATTTAAAGCTATGGCTCAGAAAATTGTTTTAGATGATGTGACGTGCAGGGGAGATTTATATCCCTTCGATGTAGTGAGGTCAATAGTAGATATTCGTGCCGGTATCCTTACTCTGCGTGAAAAATGGAAACTCATAGCTGGCAATAATGTTACAATATTATCAGAAGAGAAATCTAAAAAGCTGAACAATGATTGTATGCTGGTTGAAGCCGGCATTCTTCCAACCTTATCCTGGTACAGGCAAATGCAAAAAGGTACCAGAACGCCGGCTATCCGGTTAATTCATCCCTGGCATATTTTTGAAACTAATGCCAAAAATATTGTTGATGATTTTGAGCTTATCTGTAAAAGCCGGGTATCAGCGCCGATTTCCGAAACCAATAAAATAATTAACCGGCAAGATGTTTTTATTGAGGAAGGTGCAGTGGTCGAACATTGTATTATCAATGCTTTAGAAGGGCCGATTTATATTGGCAAGAATGCTTTGGTTATGGAAGGCTGTATGCTTCGTGGGCCAATTGCCATCTGCGAAAGCAGCGTAATAAAAATGGGTACAAAGATGTACGGTGGCACT
>JANLXV010000579.1:0-4395 GCA_031365305.1 Chitinophagaceae bacterium | reverse complement strand
AAAAGAATCTGTAAGAAGCGTTATTGCGGAATTATCGGCAATAACTTTAAGATTGATTTGTAAAGATGGAAGGGTTCTTAATCCTGAATCAAAACTCGTAATAATGATGGATTGACTAACTTTTAACTGCCCATTATTTTGTACACTATCTTTCTTTTTTCTTTCTATTACTTCAAAATGATCAGCACTGTCGGCAATAGCGAACCATTGAATATTATACAACTCCGGAGAATAAGTGGCTTCAACATTTAAGGTGATAGGTTCGCCAATTAAAATTTTATACTTATCTAATGAAGATTTTAAAGAAGGGGTTTGAGCAGTGGCAGCTAAGCAGAAAACTATTAGGAATATCACAATGAGTGACCGGTATATCTTAAGCAGGCAGTTATCCAATAAATTTTTGATTTTAAAAGTTGAGGACATGCTTGCTAACTTCTTTTTATAAAAAACTCCTGTAAAACCTTAACATAATCATCGTCTGTTCTTAAATGAAGAAGATCAGCGCCTGCTTTTCTGAAAATTGTTTTTGTATGCTCGCTATGGTGTAAAAAATACTGCTGGTAGTTGTGGCGGGTTAACACATTGCCGGTGTCTATCCACTTATTCTGGCCTGTTTCAAAATCTTCTACCTGTATCATGCCTATTTCCGGCAATTGCATATCCATCTTGTCATACACTTTCAATCCAATTACATCGTGCCTGTTAGCTATAACCCTTAAATCATCCTCATAATTTTGATCAAGCATATCGCTCATCACAAAGGCAATACTTTTTTGCCTGGACATCCTGTTAAAAAATTTTAAGGCCACTGACAAATCAGTGCCTTTGCCTTTAGGTTCAACAGTCAACAATTCTCTTACTATAAACAAGGCATGTTGTTTCCCTTTTTTGGGAGGAATATATTGATCGACCTTATCACTAAAAAAAATAAAAACTACTTTATCGTTGTTATTGATTGCTGAAAACGTAAGTACAGCGCCTATTTCAGTTATCATATCTCTTTTGCGCTGAACCGTTGTACCAAATAATGAGCTGGCACTTATGTCCACAAGAAGAATAACATTTAACTCTCTCTCCTCTTCAAAAACTTTGGTAAACGGGTGAGAGTAACGGGCACTAACGTTCCAGTCAATAAACCGTATATCATCACCATGATCATATTCCCTAACTTCTCTAAAGCTCATGCCACGGCCTTTAAAGGCAGAGTGATATTCGCCGGTAAACATGTGCGTTGTTAACCGCCGGCTTATAATCTCCAGCTCTTTTACCTTTTTTAATATGTCGGCTATAGTGAGCAATTATGCCTGTTAGATGCTTGTGATTAAATTTAAAACCTACGGAACATTTACAACTTTAATAATCTCATCAATCATCATTTCTACATTCACATTTTCTGCTTCGGCTTCGTAAGTAAGCCCAATACGATGGCGCAAAACATCTTTAGAAATACTCCTGACATCTTCAGGAATCACATAGCCTCTTTTATTAAGATAGGCATAAGCCTTGGCGGCCAAAGCAAGATTAATGCTTGCTCTTGGCGAACCACCAAAACTTATCAATGGTTTCAATTTCGGAAGGTTATACTTGTCGGGATAACGGGTAGCAAAGACAATATCAATAATATATTGCTCAACTTTTTCATCCATATAAACCTGCCTTACCAATTCTCTTGCCTGTAATATTTCGCCTGTAGAAACAACGGGCTGTAATGCTGGCGATTTTAAACCCTGTACATTTTGCCTGATAATAAGCTGCTCCTCGGTTTTACTTGGATAATCAATAACCACTTTAAGCATAAAGCGATCAACCTGGGCTTCCGGTAACGGATAGGTGCCTTCCTGCTCAATAGGATTTTGAGTCGCAAGCACCAGGAAAGGCTCATCTAAAAGATATGAAGAGGTGCCAATTGTTACCTGCCGCTCCTGCATGGCTTCCAGTAAAGCGCTTTGCACTTTTGCAGGCGCACGGTTTATCTCATCTGCTAAAATAAAATTGGCGAAGATGGGGCCTTTGCGAACAACGAATTCATTTTTCTGCTGGTTGTATATCATCGTACCGGTAACATCGGCGGGCAACAGATCAGGCGTAAATTGTATCCTGCTGAACTTTGCATTGATAGTTTGGGCAAGCGATTTTATTGACAACGTTTTGGCCAGGCCGGGAACGCCTTCTAACAGAACATGTCCATTGCTAAGCAATCCAATCATCAGCCGTTCTATCATGTGGCTTTGGCCAACAATAGCTTTTCCTATTTCGCTATGAATTTTTTCGATAAAGCCTGCGGAATAAGTGATCCTTTCATTCAACAACCTTATATCTTCAGCGGTTTGTAACATACAGTTTGGTTAAAATAAATGAAGCGTGCAAAATACGAACTACCTATTAACAAATATGCTGCCATGGGTTAACAGCCCTATAAAGTTGTGAGATAAGTGTATAATTAGACTTTAACTATTAAGAATTTAAAAGTCTTTTTAATAAAACGTTTTAGTTAGCTGAGATATTTTGCCACAATTGGTACTCTTCTGCCAACACCAAAGGCTTTTGGTGAAACCCTGATAATAGGACAAAACTGGTTGCGTTTATATTCATTCACATTAACCATTTTCAATACCCTGTCCACCAGGGCAGCATCAAAGCCCTGTGCTTTTATTTCCTTTGGTCCCTGCCTTCTTTCTATGTACTGAAACAATATTTTATCGAGTATAGAGTAATCCGGTAAGGAGTCGGAATCTTTTTGCCCGGGCCTTAATTCTGCAGAGGGCGCTTTACTGATAATGTTTAATGGAATGACTTCATTTTCCCGGTTGATATATTTTGCCAGGGCATACACCTGCATCTTGTAGCAATCTCCCAATACACCCAAACCGCCGGCCATATCGCCATATAATGTACCGTAGCCTGTTGCCAGTTCGCTTTTATTCGAAGTATTCAGTAGTATATAACCAAACTTATTGGCTAAAGCCATCAATAAATTCCCCCTTGTTCTGCTCTGTATATTTTCTTCTGCTATACTAAATGGCAAATCATTAAAAACAGGTTTCAGTTCAGCAAGAAAACTTTCATAAATATTTTTGATGGGAATAATATCATAGGCGTTACCCAATTTCTTGCTCAATGCTTCTGCATCAGTTACCGAATGCCCGGTTGAATAGGGTGATGGCATTAAAACAGCTCTTACATTTTCTTTGCCTAATGCCTCGCAGGCCAATACAAGTGTAACGGCACTGTCAATACCGCCACTGCTACCAAGAATAGCTTTGGTAAAACCCATTTTGCTGAAGTAATCTTTGATAGCCATTACTATAGCATTGTAAATTTCAGCAGTACATAAATTATAATCCAGTTCAGTCGGATTATATTCTGCATCAGGTAAATTCTTTGCATATACAACGACCGGCGTGGTAAAAGTTCCATCATCTTTTAATTCAAATACTTCCATCGCTTCCTTAAATAAGGGCAATTGTTTAATAAGATTTGCTTTCTTATCGAATACCAATGATCCCCCATCAAAAACAATTTCTGTCTGACTACCCACGCAATTGCAATAAAGCATGGGCAGTTTATATTTTTCTACATTTAATTTTATGATGGCTTTTCTGTCTTCAACATGCGTATAATCAAATGGGGAAGCAGATAAATTCAACATTATATCCGGTTGAAGTTTCATCAGTTCATCCATCGGGCAGTTGCGATAGAGTGGATTATCGCCAAGGTTCCAGATATCTTCGCAAATAGTGATGGCCAGTTTCTTTCCTTTAAATTCAATAATGTTCCAATTATAAGCAGGTTCAAAATACCGGTATTCATCAAATACATCGTAATTGGGCAAACAGGTTTTATGCACCACACCCTTTACTTCCTTTTCGTATAAAAAATAGGCTGCATTGAATAAGTCTTTTCCTTCCCGTACCGGGTTTTTATCGGGGGCGCCTATAATCACGGCAATAGTATCGGCATGTTGTTTTATCGTTTCAATTGCCTGGTTACATTTATTAATAAAATCATCAAACTCTAAAAAATCTCTTGGAGGATAACCGCAAACGCATAGCTCAGAAAATACCACGAGGTCTGCTTCCTGAGCTTTGGCCCAATTGATCCCCGCAATGATTTTGCGGGTATTTTCTTCAAAATTGCCGATATGATAATTCTGCTGTGCTAAAGCGATCTTCATGGCACAAATTTACACCGTACCAAAGGAATTAACGCTAATTTTTAAACCGGTAAATTTGCCTTCACAACAATTTCAAACCCGTTTCGTTTACAATAACTATGAAAAAATTAGGCATACTCCTGTTGTTTATTGCGCTGTTATCCGCTTGTAATAACAAAAAAGGGATCCCCGATGTTTCCGACATAAAAATTAACATCCCTATTGAACGGTTTGACCAGGAT
>JANLXV010000578.1:0-1718 GCA_031365305.1 Chitinophagaceae bacterium | reverse complement strand
ATTTGGCTCTGTAGTTTCTTTAGTTGTGCCATTACCAAAATCCCAGGTGTACTTCAATTTACTCTTCTCAATGTCCGAGGCTGAAACTGAAGCTGAAACTTTTAAAGGCAACTGGCCGGAGGTTTTATCAACAGTGATTTTATTGACGTCCGGTGGAATATTACCGCCATTAAAGTCAAGTCTGAACAAACCTGCATCAGCGTTTTTTGAGAACCAGCCTGAGCCGTATTCAAGCCCATATAATTTGCCATCAGGGCCAACTTCCATATCAATCAATGAATTAAATTTCATATTATCGGCAAAAGGTTCCATCTTTTCAAAGTCGCCTTTATCGTTCATCGTCACCACTTTTATCCAGCTTCTTATCCAGTCATATATAAATAACTTCTTATTATAATAATCGGGATAGCGGGTGTCTTTAGGGAACATATCAGTATAATACACTGGCCCCGCCATAGCATTACGCCCACCGGAAGCCACCTGCGGAAAATCTTTGGTATAAGCATAGGGATAATAGATAAAAGCAGGCGTAGGCACAGGCAATTCCTGTAAGCCGGTATTATTTCTTGAAGTATTCATTGGCTTAGCCACATCAAATTTTCCTCTTGTAGCACCGGTGAGATAGTTATAATCCTGGTAAGGATAGTTATTGCCTATAAATAATGGCCAGCCGAAATAACCGGCTTTTTTTGCCTGGTTCACTTCATCATAACCACGTGGGCCACGGGTATCAAGACTATCAGTTGCCGCATCAGGGCCAACTTCACCCCAATACAAAAAGCCATTTTTCTGATCAACACTTATCCTGTAAGGGTTACGGTTACCCATTACATAAATTTCGCCACGGGCTTTATCTGAGGCTTTAAAAAGATTACCCTCAGGTATTGAATAGGTGCCGTCTTCATTTACTTTAATTCTTAAAATTTTACCACGCAGATCATTGGTGTTACCGGCGCTGCGGCGGGCATCATATTGTTGATGACCAGGTTCATCATTTAATGGCGCATAACCGTGGTTCACATATTTTTGTTTCGGTTCATCAAATGGTGTTGAATTATCGCCGGTAGAAAGAAACAACATCCTGTCTTTACCAAACGTAATGGACCCACCCGTATGGCAACAGATCTCTCTTTGAGAATATAATTGAAGAACAATTTTTTCTGATTTAAGATCAATCGAATCATTGATCATGGTAAAACGTGATAACCTGTTTACTGATGTATCAACCGGTGAATAATAGATGTAGACAAAATGGTTCTTCGCAAAATCGGGATCCCTGGAAAGACCCATCACGCCTTCTTCGGCATTAACGCCGGGGGTTGATGTTTTCCAATACACATTTAATGTAGCAATCTGCTTAACACTTTTTGTACCGCTGGTATAATAAAATATTTCACCACGGCGCTGAACCACCATGATGTCAAGGTTTGGTAAAATAGTCATTTCAGTAGGCTCAGTAAAAGTGCCCACAACCAATTGTGTTTTAGTAAAACGCTCTTTTTCCGGAACTCTAAAGGTTGTAGCTTTTGAATAATCCAGTTCTTTATTATCGCCTATTGCATATTTTATACCACCAAGCAAATGCTTTAAATAACTATCCTCAGCATAAGATTCATTGGTGTGACCAAGCTCTGTATAGAAGGCCCGGCCGCCATCATAATCGTGATACCAGGCCATAGGATGGTTATCACCGTTTTCTCCGCCGGTATAACTTTTTT
>JANLXV010000564.1:0-7730 GCA_031365305.1 Chitinophagaceae bacterium | reverse complement strand
AAAGCATCATCACGGTATGCTTCATTTTCCTTTGTATTTTCGGCAGCAACTTTAGCTTTTGTGAGAGCCGCGTTCCAGTAATTATTTGCTGTAATGCCCAGGGCAGATAAAAGATTTATTGATGCACTCCGCACCGATGGCGGGTTGGCCTCGGAGAATTTTGTTAGTAATAATAATTTTTCTGCTTCCAGGTTTCCCGGCGGAATACCTTTTATTGACACAGATGTGGTTAGACCTTTTAGGCATGCAGATTGCCACCAGTCTGACCTTGTAGAATTATTACTTGCGGCAAAATGAATAACTTTTTTAATGTCATCTGTAAGTTGAGAAAGTCCTACAAGAGTTGCACAATTAGAAAAAAATAAAGCTTTGCCTTCAGAAGGTGAGGAAGATAAAGCAGGAGTGCTTTTTTCAAGCAATGCTAATTCATTCCCCTTTGATGAGGTGAGCGCTGCAATCTGCACCCATTTATCTTCAACATCGTGCATCAATATTTTTTGTTGTGCAGCCTCGCTTGCATCGTCATGACTATTTCCAAGGGTGCAGAGCAACTGGTATCTTACTTTCGGAGAAGGATCATTTTGTAATGCCAGTAATTCTTTTTCAAGTTGTGGAAATTCATTGAGGTGTAACTCTGCAAGCAAAATGGCATTTTCCCTAACACCGGCGGTTTGGTTATGTAATGCTTTGCTAAGTGTTGCCGCATCTGCTGCATGAAATCCATCAAGTGCCCATAGAGCATGCACCCCGGCGGTTGGCGAATTAGTTGTGTCCAGTAATTGCCTGAGTAAGCCGATAGCTGTACTGTCTCTTTTATCCATTAACAAACGCTGCGCATTGCGCCGCCACCAGATGTTATTGCTGCTTAAAGTTTTTACAAGTTCCTGCGTAGATGCTTTGCCAATATTAATTTTATTACACCAGTTCATTTTTGCAGTTGATGTCGGCGTTATGCGATAAATGCGTCCTTTGTCAGAGCCGTTATACAAGGCGCCTGACTTGTTCGTTTCTTCACTCATCCATTCCGGGTGTTCAATAATTTGCCTGTAATAATCTATAACATACAAGGCGCCATCAGGGCCAATGTAAAATTGTACGGGCCTGAACCATCCGTCTGTTGAGGCAAGAAATTCTTTCTGCTGATAAATCCTCGATGCGCTGAATGTTGCACCTTTTTCATTGATGCGGTCTGCATGTACAATGTTGCTTACCGGCTCTGCTATAAAGGTTACGTTGTTAAAACTATCAGCAAACAAACCTCCCTGGTACCAGGTAACACCGCAGGAGGAAGTAACAATCCCACGGCCGGTTAGTAACTGGTTCTCGGGGTTAGTAGTGATGGGATATACTTCACAGTTGTTACCATGATCGGGAATAAAATCCGAAGCATCTGCCACCAACAAATTTGGGTTGCGTTGTAAATACTTTGCTGCAATTACTTCATGAAATAAATGATCTGAATTATCTGTGCAGATGTGATGCCCCCAGTTATCAAAAGTGTGGCCATACTGCGAATATCCCGAGAGCATTTCCATTTCATAAGTATCCGGTTTAAAGCGCAGATTCCTTCCATCAGCATTCCTGGGTAGCGTTTTGGCGGAAGGGTTATCGACATACCGCACAATGTGGCCACTATCGCTGAATTCCATTGATACCTTTGGCGTAAAGGTGCCCATGTGTGCAAGATATATCCAGTTGTCTAATCCAAAAATCGGCGTATTTGCAATATGTTGGGGATTGGTTAATGCAATGCCGGTAAGCATTGTCTTCTTGATATCAGCCTTGCCATCGTTGTCTGAGTCTTCGAGATAAATTATCTCCGGTACATCTACCACCAATACTCCCTTCTTCCATCGCATAATACCTGTTGGCATGCGCAGGTGATCTACAAATAAGGTGCTCTTGTCAGGTACACCATCGCCATTAGTATCAGTAAGTAATTTTATTTTGCCTAATCCTGATGTATCCAAAGGGTAGCCATGCAATTCAATTACATAGATGTTGCCATATTCATCAACATCCATCGCAACAGGATCGGTTATCATTGGTTCAGATGCAACAAGTTCGATTTTAAAACCTTCAGGTAATTGAAAAGTGGTTAAGGCTTGTTGCGGCGTTGATCCCCCTATAATTGTTTTCTTTTGATTGCAAGAGAACAAGTAAATAGTTAATAAAAGGCATGAAGTGAATTTTGCTGTCATTTAAATTGCTGGCTATCTTTCTAAGATAAATAATTCAACTTATCTACTCAAATTTAAAAGGCGCTATCATTAACATCTTTAATACAAAAATCAAAGCAGGCATTTATATGAAGCCATTCCTTTAACTGATGTATGTACACAAAAAACGTCTCCGCTTTCGGGATATTTTTTTAATTGTTGTTCACTTAAATTTTCCCTTGCAGTTGTTATTATTAAATGATCTAACTGTTCGCCGGCAAATGCACATGAAGTAACGTTTGGAACAGGTATTTTAACCTGTTCAATTAATTTTCCACTATCAGGATTCCATCTGTAAACGCCAAATCCACCCCATTGTGCGATCCAAAGCATTCCTTCTTCATCTATTGCCATTCCATCGGGTGTTCCCATTTCAACAGGTACGCGGATAACAATTTTTTCAAACTTTATTTCTCCTGATTCTTCATTAAAGAAAAACGATCGTACCAATTGTGTTGGGCTATCGATGTAATACATTCTTTTATAATCCGGCGACCATGCAAGCCCGTTTGAAATGGTAACCTTACCAACTTTTTTGTAGACCTCCAGGTTATGATCTATACAATATAAAGACCCGGCGCCGTTGTTATGCTGCAGATGCATTGTACCCACCCATAATCTTCCGTGGCTATCACAGGCACCATCATTACAGCGGTTTTCAGTTAATTCTTTTTCAATATCAGCAAGCAATTCCAATGATCCAAATTCTAAATTAAATTTTGAGATACTTCGGTTCAATGCCAATATCAGATGATTATTCTTTCCTTCCAAAACCATTGAAAGCTTACCGTCGAACTTCCAATGATTTATTTGTTTTGATAGCCAGTGATATTCATACAACACACCATTTTCAATATCAACCCAAAAGCAGCTTTTTCTTTCTGCATGCCATAATGGTCCTTCTCCGAGATAACATTGTGATGGATATAGCAACGAGGCTTTCATTGAGGTGTTTAGAACGTTTACTGATTTAGAAGTTTAGGAGTTTAGAAGTTTCGGCCGGCCAGTAATGTGCCATCTTATTTCTTAAAAAAGAAACACTTCTTTCCAATTGATCGAAGCCATCTACCCCATCTTCAATACTTATCCATCCATTAAAACCAACCGTTTTTAACTCAGAAAAAATGGCATCATAATCATTTAATCCTTTACCAATTTCACCATGACTTAATCTGCTTGCATATCCGGTTGAGCCGCTTTCTTCCTTTCTTAAATCTTCAAGTGTTCCTTCTTTCAGATAACGGTCGCTGGCATGCATGGTAACCACACGGTGAGATACACGTTTTAGAAGCTCAAGCGGATCTTCACCTGCGAGGTATGTGTTACTGGGATCATAATTAACACCAAAAAAACGATGATCAACACTGTCAACAAGTTTACAGAATACATCCATCTTTTGAGCAAATTCAGGATACTCCCAAAAGTCATCTTTATAATGGTTCTCAAGAATGAGTGTTATATTCCTTTCGGCTGCATAAGGTAAACATGCATTGATACAATCTGCGGCTAACTTTATACCTTCATCTACAGAAATTTCAGGGCGGCGCTGGCCCGAAAGTACCCGGCAATAAGAACCTCCCAATACATAAGTCATATCAATCCATCTCTTTTGCTTTTCTATTTCATTTTGCCGGAACTCATGATCAATATGTGTAAAGTCAGGCGAGCAGCACATCATTGGAATCACTTTTCCATGATCTTCAACAAGACGGCGAAAATGTATCCAGTTGGTTTCATCATTCATCTCTAAAAAGCCTGCATACCATTCCAATCCATCAATATCAAGTTTTACTGCAAGCTTAATCCAGTCAGCCAGATGCATACTTCCATCTTTACAAAGAGCATACATGTATGCCTTGGGGAACACGGCTAATTGGGGCATAATGAATTATTTAACTTTTAACGTAGATGTATTTTTAGAAGGGTTGCGTCCGATAAAGGGATGTTGCTCCAAATCAACTACCTGTCCACTTATCGGGCCACTCTCATCAGCAAGCCAATAAATGGCAGCGGCGGCAATTTCATCCGGCTTTAAAATACGGCCTGCAGGTGCATATACATCCGGAATATCTTTATACCAGTCTTTACTTAAGCCCTGGTCTTTTTTTCTTTGTATCTCTGTTTCGGTAAGTACCCAGCCTGGATTTATTTGGTTTACACGAACACCATTTTCCCGGTGTAATGTATCACCGAGGTTTCTCGTCATGGTCATTAATGCGCCCTTAGAAACACTGTAAGCAAAAAGGTTGGGCTCACCACTGTATGCATTTACTGAACCTATGTTTAAAACGCAACCATGCTGTGCTGTAAGAAAAGGTAAAGCTGCTTTTATCAAAGCGAAAGGCGCTATGGTGTTTATTTCAATTACCCTGCGCAGGAAAATAAGGTCAGTGGTATGAATGTTTGATGATACAACAGCCGCTGCATTATTTACAATAGCATCCAGCTTCCCAAACGATTTGATTGCAAGAGCCACAAGCCGGTCAGAACAGCCTTCTTTACTGATATCTTCAATGTGCAGAGCAGCATTGTCTTTACCTATATCATTTACCACTGATGCACCCCAATTTTCTTCCAAGCCATGAATAATTACCCGTGCGCCTTCTGCAACGCAGCGCAATGCAATAGCTTTACCGATGCCTGTGGTACTTCCGGTAACAATGATGACTTTATTTTGCAAACGCATATCATACAGGTTTAAGGATACTCTTTACTATCATTCCTTTGTGCATTTTTTCAAAGGCTTCATGCCACTGTGTAACAGGCCAAACTCCGCCAATGATTGGTTTTACATCAAGTGCACCAGTGCTTAAAAGTGAAATTACTTTTTCCCAAATAGGCCAGTTATGGCTGAAGCTTCCCTGTAATGTTATATTTTTTTGTATCAATGGGTCAAGAGAAAACCCAAGTGGCTGCGGGCCCCAGCCTACTTTTGTAATCTGCCCATTTGGACGAACAATATCCAAAGCAATTTTAAGCGTGCCGCTTGAGCCGGCAGCATCAATAACAAAGTCAACACCCAAACCATCAGGTAGGCGTGCCCACTCTGTTGCATCACCAATAATTACTTCACATTTATATTGTTTTGCAATTTGAAGCCTGTGGCTATCAGATTCCAGTCCCACTATAGCAACATCAGCTCCACATAATTTTGCTACTGCGGCACAAAGAATACCTATTGTACCGGGGCCTAAAACAATTACCCTGTCGCCAGGCTTAATATGCGAATTAACTGCAATGGCATTATAAGCAACGCAGCATGGTTCAGTTAGACAAGCTTCTTCAAAAGCAAGATGGTCAGGAATATGATGCAAACATCTTGCAGGAACTTTTACGAACCGAGTCATAGCGCCGTTAACTCCATAGCCAAAGCCTTTTCTGTTCGGGTCAAAATTATAAAACCCCGTTCGTGATAAAGGGCTTGATGGATTTATAATGGCCGCAGTTTCACTTACGACTCTGTCACCCCGCTTCCAGTTTATCACTCTGCTACCGAGTTCAATAATGTGCCCTGCAAATTCATGTCCAAGCACAACAGGGTAGTTTACCGGCCAGCTATGATCGGCAGTCCATTGATGCAAATCACTTCCGCAAACACCTACATTAGCAACTTCGAGCAACACATCTTCTTCGCCAATTTCAGGTCTTGATATTTCGCGAATTTCCACTGCTCCTTTTTCCGAAGAATAATTAACAACTGCTGCAGATTTATTATTAGTTATCATGTAATGATTTTATAAGATCAGTTAAAAGTCACCTCACCATAAGCATGTATTTTATAGCAGATCAGCCGGAGCGATTCTTCAAGGTTACCATCGGCGGTTTTAAAGGCATCAGCATCAATCGTTAATGGTGCACCTAAAACTACTAAAGGTGCTCCATACGCCGGGCACCGAATAGCTTGCTCAAGCGTTAAGCCACCAACAGCCTGCACAGGAATATGTACAGCTTTCACAATATCGCGAAGCTGATCCATGGGGCTGGGCATACGCTCACCACGGGCCGCTATCCCTCTTCTCTCATCGTATCCAATATGATGAATTACAAAATCACAACCTAAGCCTTCAAGCCATTTTGCGGCAGCAATCATATCAGGACAGCCAAGGTTGTCACCCATCACTTTTATTCCATAATCCATGCCTGCCTTTACCACACATTTAATCGTTTCTTCATGCGCCCGCGCCATTACAACCACATGTGTAGCCCCTGCTCCAGCCATCATTTCTGCTTCAAGATAACCGCCATCCATTGTCTTAAGGTCGGCAACGATGGGTATGCCGGGAAAAGCTTCACGTAACTTTCTAACTCCGTGCAAGCCTTCTGCAAGAATGAGTGGCGTTCCTGCTTCGAGCCAATCAACACCTGCACGAAGAGCCATTGCGCCCGTTTCAAGAGCTTCATCAATATCGGTAAGATCAAGCGAAATTTGGACTATTGGCTTCATAAGTTGAAAAGTTTAATCCATCTGCTATACAAAGAATTTAATGATCAAAAGCGAATATGTGCCTTACAATTTTTTTAAAAAAATATTACGATACTCCACCTTCATTTTTGGCATAACATGCACCTGCATGCCTAACAAGCCAGAAGATTTACTGTTGACTGTATCTTTATCCAGCGCTTCACTCATTAAAAACCCGTTTATAAAATGCTGCATTTTATTTCCCTTGGCAACGATGTGTATCTCATTCCAATCACCTTTTTTTATTAGTGTCTTCAATGAATCTGAATTGCCTACAGAGCCTGTTACTACTGGTTTTGCATTAACTTTCAAAACTACTTTTTGCCCACGCATAGCTAAGAAGCCACGGCCACGTTCTTCATAATTTTGACCTGTGTACTGGTCAGCACCATCTATGTCTGCCTGGTATCCTTTTAATGCATAACGGATATCCTGAAGTTCTTCACTGCGGTATTGAACGCCGCTATTTCCTTCGGGACTAATCCTGTACTCAGCTTTAAATTCAAAGTCTGCTGGCTGCCCGCCCTTCCATATTAAGAAGGTATTTGTTTTGAGAGGCTTTCCGGGGAAAACCTGCCCGACAATTACGCCATCTTCTACCCTCCAAAAACTGGTATCAGCATCCCAGCCATTGAGTGTTTTGCCGTCAAATATTTTCATAAAGCCATCATCTTTCTTTTGGCTCGTACAAGATTGGGCAATGATTATCATAAACATAATCAGCATTATGCCTGGTGGTGTTAATTTATTTGTCTGTAACATTTATAAATTTTATGTGATAAAATTTTTTCATCAAAAATGATAAATAACCTTCCAAAGTTCTAAATTAAACTATCACTTATCTTTTGCTTTATACCTTTCTCACATCTTCAATAAAAACAAAATAGATTGCTCTTATTAAGTTATTGTTGACATAACGTTATTGCAAACTATAACTAACACCAGCTTCTTTCCAACTTTTTGATGCGGCGGAATCAATAACAGCTTCACAAACTTTTTGGGTTTCCAATGCATCTTTAAACGTTGGACTGCAAGGCGCTCCCGTTTCG
>JANLXV010000542.1:0-3554 GCA_031365305.1 Chitinophagaceae bacterium | reverse complement strand
TTGCTGAAGTAGTAAGCATGATGACCGGCATTCCTGTAAAACGTATGGTGCAGGCAGAAACAGAGAAGCTTCGCAAGATGTCGGACGACATGAAAGAAATGGTAATAGGCCAGGATGAAGCCTTACAAAAAGTAGTGAAAGCTATTCAGCGTAACAGGGTTGGCTTGAAAGATCCGAAAAAACCTATTGGTACATTTATATTTCTTGGCCCGACAGGTGTTGGTAAAACAGAGCTTGCCCGTGCACTTGCAAGGTATATGTTTGATAGTGATGACGCCTTGATAAGGATTGACATGAGTGAATACATGGAGAAGTTCACCGTAAGCCGTTTAATTGGTGCCCCTCCGGGATATGTGGGTTATGAAGAAGGTGGCCAGCTTACTGAAAAGGTAAGACGTAAGCCATACTCTGTGATTTTACTTGATGAAATTGAAAAAGCTCACCCTGATATTTATAATATTTTGTTGCAGGTACTTGATGATGGACAGCTTACGGATGGTTTAGGCAGAAAAATTGATTTTAAGAATACGATGATCATCATGACGTCTAATATTGGCGCAAGGCAGTTAAAAGACTTTGGTGATGGCGTTGGCTTTGCGACACAGTCACGTACCCAAAACCTTGATGAGAATAATAAAGCCGTTATTGAGAAATCTCTCAAGCGCACATTCAGCCCTGAGTTTTTAAACCGGATAGATGATGTTGTCATCTTTAATCAATTATCGCAGGAAAATATTTTCTCAATCATTGATATCCTGATGAAAGGCGTTACTAAAAGACTAACCAACCTCGGTTTTGTGCTCGAACTTTCTGAAGAAGCTAAAAAGTTCATTGCTGAAAAAGGTTACGATGCCCAATTTGGTGCACGTCCTTTACACAGGGCCATTCAAAAGTATCTTGAAGATCCGTTGGCTGAAGAAATTCTAAATATGAACATTAAGAATGGCGATACGCTTATAGCCGAGTTCAACCAGGATACTTCTCAAATAAGTTTTACTGTTAAAAAGAAAGTAGAAGAAGAAGAAAAGTCTTCAGCTTAAACACTTACTGGTTTTATAACGAAATGCTATGCGGTTTGCATAGCATTTTTTTTGGGTTTAAGTTTTCTGGATATTGATTAATAGTTTTACAGACATCATTATAAACATGGCAGTTAAAATCATAATAACAATTGATGGCTGGTCATCGTGCGGCAAAAGTACGCTGGCGAAACAACTGGCTAAAAAGCTTGGCTATATTTATATAGACAGTGGTGCAATGTACCGGGCAATCACGTTATACTTTTTACGAAACCATATAGACTGGACGGAAAATAAAGAGGTTGAAGATGCACTGAAAAGTATAGATTTAAAATTTTTGCAGAATGAAAAGAACGGCGCTGCTGAAATTTATTTGAATGATGAGAACGTGGAATATGTTATCAGGGATTTAGTGATTGCAGAAAAAGTGAGTGATGTAGCCGCCATTAAAGCAGTGCGCAAATATGCTGTGAAACAGCAGCGTACTATGGGAAATAATAAAGGTATAATAATGGATGGCCGGGATATTGGCACAACCGTTTTTCCTGATGCAGAACTTAAGATTTTTATGACGGCGGATGCGCCAATAAGAATCGAAAGAAGATTTAAAGAACTTTTTGAGAAGAATCCGAACATAACCATGGCCGAAGTAAAAACAAATCTTGAGCTAAGAGATTATATAGATTCGCACCGGGAGGAGAGTCCCTTGCGCAAAGCAGACGATGCGATAGTATTAGATAACACGAACCTTGGCCAGAAAGAGCAACTGGATTTTGCCTTGAAGCTGGTAAAAGGGAAAATAAATACCTAATAAAATTGTTTTGCAATTTCCTCAACCTGCCTGGCTTCGGGAAATAGCGAAGTAAGTTTTTCAATCACCCCTTCAACCAAAGCATCAGGGCAACTGGCACCACTGGTGATCAAAATTTTTACGGGTTTTTTCCCCGGAATAAAATCAAACGTCTTCTCTTCTTTATGGGTATGTAAATTGAAGTGCTCAATGTATCCCTCATCAAAAATTTTATCGTCTGAGTCAATATAATAGGTTGGAAGCTTTTCTTCGCATAGTTCAACTAAGTGCGATGTGTTTGAACTGTTATAACCCCCTACAACAATTGCCAGGTCGGCGTCAGTATTTAGCAAGCCGTAAACTGCACTTTGATTGTCATTAGTGGCATAGCATAAAGTATCTCTTGTATCGGCAAAGCGCTCTGAAATAGTTTCTTCAGTCAACCTATATTTTTGCTGCATTACGCTTTTTAAAAATTCTGCAATGGCCTGCGTATCACTTGCCAGCATAGTAGTTTGATTAACCACACCAATCCGCTCAAAATCCTGTTCTGCGGAAAATCCTTCAGAATATTGCGAATGGAACTGGCTATAAAACTGACTGGTTGGATAAACGCCTGTAATATATTTGGAAAGTTCAACGGCTTGCACCATATCCTTTACAACAACGGTTGGTGTATTTATGGCACTATGACTAAATGTTGCACGGGTTTCTTCATGATCAGGCTTGCCATGAACAATGATAGAATATTTATTTTGTGCAATCGCCTCGGCACGGTTCCATACCTTCTCAACAAAAGGGCAGGTGGTATTAAACTTTTGCGTTGGTATACCTTTGTTTTTTAGAGCCTCTTCTATGGCAACTGTTGTTCCGAATGCGGGAATAATAACAATATCCTCTGCATGCAATTCTGAAAAAGGTATTAAGGTATTTCCCTTTGTATCCATTAAAAATTTTACCCCACGATTCAGCAGGTCAGCATTAACCTGCGGGTTATGGATCATCTCACTTAACAAAAAAATTCTTTTACCGGGATTTTCATCAACGGTTCTGAAAGAAATTTCAATAGCATTTTCCACACCATAACAAAAACCAAAATGCCTGGCCAAATAAATTTGCAGTGGTCCAAAATCAAGGAGGGTTGGTATAAAATCTTTTTTTAATTTATCTGCAAGGCGCCGCTTATTCTTTATAGCACTTATTACTGAACTCCTGTAAACGCCGGGAACTTTAAATTGCTTCATGTAATATTAATGCACAAAGTTACGCCTGCAACATCATTTTTTTACAACTGACTAATGACAGATGACCAATGACTTCCTTGACCCTGCACTCAATTTTAAGTTATCTTACACAAAAAAATAAATTGTAATGAGTGTGAGTGTTTATCACCCGGATTGGAGCTACGATAGTAATATTTATGAAGTAAACATCAGGCAATATACCGCTGAAGGAACGTTTAAAGCTTTTGCGGAACACTTGCCAAGGTTGCGGGAAATGGGTGTTGAAATATTATGGTTTATGCCGGTTACCCCAATCGGGTTTAAAGGCCGTAAAGGGTCTTTAGGCAGCTATTATGCCGTATCAAATTATACTGACGTTAATCCTGAATTTGGCTCGCTCCAGGATTTTAAAGATGTTGTTATTGCTGCGCATCATTTAGGCTTTAAAGTGATAGTGGACTGGGTAGCAAATCATACCAGTAACGACAATATATGGATCGATCTTCATCCGGATTTTTATTT
>JANLXV010000524.1:0-7783 GCA_031365305.1 Chitinophagaceae bacterium | reverse complement strand
GATTGATTATAGAAACTCACATTTCCTCCGGTAACAGGCGTATCAAATTTCAGGCAGGCCTCTCCCATACCTTTTATGGCCATCACAAACTGGTAATACACTTCAGGATCGTAAGGGTTGCCAAAATTTAAGCAATTGGTTACGCCAAGTGGTTTACCTCCTGAACAAACGATATTTCTGGCGGCTTCGCTAACAGCGATCATAGCACCTATATATGGATCTGCATAAACGTACCTGCTATTACAATCGGTTGTTACAGCCAGGGCTTTCCCTGTTTCTTTAACAAGAACTACAGGGGCATCGGAAGGCCCATTAGTATTGGTATTACCTGTACCAACCATGCTATCGTATTGGTTATATATCCAACGCTTTGATGAGATATTAGGTAGCGATATAAGTTGCCGGGCAATTTCTTTTAAATTGGATGGCTCAGGAATATCATTAATATTAAAAGCATTTACCGCCGATAAATAAGCTGGCTCTTTATGGTTTCTATCATACACAGGTGCGCCGCCACCTAACACTAAACTTTCCGCTGGTAATTCGGCTTCAAGAGTATTATTCATAAAAAATTTAAGTGCGTCGCCTTCAGTCACCTCCCCGATATTAGAACACGGAATATCCCATTTTTCAAAAATGCCAAGCACTTCCTGCTCTCTGCCTTTATGTACAATAATCAACATTCTTTCCTGGCTCTCGCTAAGCAATAATTCCCAGGTTTTCATATTACTTTGCCGCATTGGCACCTTATCTAAATGAATATCCATTCCACATTGTCCTTTGGCACTGGTTTCTGCTGTAGAACAGATTATCCCGGCGGCACCCATATCCTGCATACCAACTATAGCACCGGTGGGTATCAATTCAAGACAAGCTTCCAACAATTTTTTTTCCTGGAAGGGATCCCCGACCTGTACTGCTGGCAAACTTTCCATACTATTTTCATGTAAATCAGCAGACGCAAAGGCTGCGCCACCCATCCCATCTTTTCCGGTAGCGCTTCCAACAATAAAAACCGGGTTACCAACGCCGTGAGCGGTAGCGCTTATCGTTTCACCGGCTTTTAAAATACCCACGCTCATGGCATTTACCAGCGGGTTTGTATGGTAACAGTTTTCAAAATAAATTTCACCGCCAACTGTTGGCACGCCAAAACAGTTGCCATAATGGCCAATACCGTGTACAACGCCGCTCAATAAGTGTTGCGTTTTTGCATTTGCCAGGTCACCAAATCGTAATGAATTTAAAGAAGCAATTGGCCTTGCGCCCATTGTAAATATATCACGGTGTATGCCGCCAACCCCGGTTGCAGCGCCTTGAAAAGGCTCAATAGCTGAAGGATGATTATGACTTTCAATTTTAAATACAACACCATAGCCGTCGCCAATATCTACCAGGCCGGCATTTTCTTCACCCGCTTTTACAAGAAGCTTAGAACCATCTCTTGGCAAAGTTTTAAGCCATTTGATAGAGTTTTTATAACTGCAATGCTCACTCCACATTACAGAGTAGGCACTTAGCTCTGCAAAATTTGGAACACGGCCTAAGATGGCGCTTATCTTTTCAAATTCGTCTTCAGTAAGACCTAATTGCTTTGCCGTTTTGACGGTTGTATCCATAAATTAAGGTGCAAACTTACGGCCTCTGTAATTGCAAAGCTTTACGGCATGAAATATTTTGATAACTTTCATCACTAAAAACGACTGATTGCCCTATCTGCTTTTTTTTATTTACCTGCTTTTATTTTGCTGGCTTATCACTAAAATAAAATTTTTTACGGCCTCGGATCTTGGGAATAAAACGCTGATCATTTTATTTTTATTGAGAGTATTGGCTTCGTTAGCCAACGGATGGATTAACTTATTTTATTACGAAGGAACTGACAGCTCTTTTTTTCACCATGAAGGCATAATTGAATATCATCTTCTTCTCAATGATCCAAAAACATATTTTACCAATATTTTTTATAATTATAATCGTGGCGCTCTTTCGGGGCTGATGGATATTTCCCAGTCTTTTTGGAATAACCTGAAAAGTAACGTGATTATAAAATTATTGTCTGTTTTTAATATTGTTAGCGGCACTTATTATTTCGTTAATGCACTTTTCTTCAACTTCCTGGTTTTTTTCGGATCAGTTGCGCTGTATAGATTGTTCAGGAATATTGCGCCGCAAAAACAATTTATTGCTTTGGTTGCAAGTTTCTTATTACCCTCAACGCTATATTTTTCCAGTGGCATACATCGTGAAGGCCTGATTTTTTTAAGCCTTTCATTGGTTTGTTTTTCAGTCTATAATATTTTGAAAGGACATAAATCATTTCTTAATTTTTTTATTATTTGTTGCGGCTTAGGCTTAATTTTTATAATACGAAGTTTCGTTTTCATCACATTGTTACCGGCACTAACCGCCTGGGTTTTTAGTGAAAAGATTAAAAGGCCGGCATGGATTATTTTTACAGCTACTTATGTATCATTTATTATTTTTTTCTTCAATATTGCCAAAATATTTCCATCATTAAATTTTCCAAAAATTGTTGCTGACCGCCAGGCGGCCTTTATTCAAATTTCAAAGAAAAGCAATTCAGAAATAGAAACTCAGGCCTTAGAGCCAGGCTTTAAAAGTTTTGCCCGGAATGCCCCCAGGGCAATTGCAAATACATTATCAAGGCCAACTTTATTTGAAAACATAAAGCCACTTTATATTCCAATGGCTATTGAAACTGCTTTGTACTTTTGTGCGCTTTTTTTTCTTGTGGTTTTTCCGCAGAAAAACTTTTTAAATCCCCCTTTAATTCTCTTTAGCATTTTCTTGGCTTTATCCATGTTCCTGGTTATAGGTTATACGGTGCCACTGCTGGGAGCCTTGGTCAGGTACAGGAGTATTTATTTTCCTTTTTTGATATTTCCAATAATTTATAATACCAATACAAATATGATCAGAGTCCTCTTATATCAGTATAAAGTATAATATATGGAAAGGGATTAATTTTAAATAACCAAATACGCCCATTAGCCAAAAAAAATCTTTTAATTAGGATAAATTTCGTTTTTTTGCTATCAAAACTAACGAAATATGCAATCTTTAAGACTTAAGGCTATTACATCATTAACCGAAAAGCTCCCCCCTGTAAAAGTTGACGGCTCTCAAAAAATTACCGCTATTTTCAATGAAAATGTTTTTACTATTAAAACGGCAAGAGATTTTTTAAGTGACGAAGCTTATAAAAGTCTGCAGGCCTCAATTAAAACCGGCAGCCGCATTGACCGGAAAATGGGCGACCAAATTGCTGCCGGCCTGAAGGGATGGGCAGAATCGAAAGGCGTAACGCACTTCACGCATTGGTTTCAACCTTTGACGGGCGCCACTGCAGAAAAACATGACTCATTTTTTACTATAAAAAGCGATGGCACTGCCCTTGAGGAATTTGACGGCGCTGCCTTAATTCAACAGGAGCCTGATGCATCATCCTTCCCCAGTGGTGGTTTAAGAGCTACTTTTGAAGCACGTGGTTATACAGCCTGGGACCCGTCTTCCCCGGCGTTTATAATGGAAATTGGCCAGGGCCGAACACTATGCATCCCAACAATATTTGTATCCTATACCGGTGAATCACTTGATACAAAAACACCCTTGCTAAAAGCACTCGTTGCCCTTGATAAAGCAGCTACAGAAGTAGGCCAGTATTTCGATAAAAATATTACCGAAGTAACTGCCACCCTGGGCTGGGAACAGGAATATTTTGTAATTGATGCCGGTATTGCTTTTGCACGTCCCGATCTTGTAATGACCGGCAGAACCGTTTTTGGCCATTCGCCTGCAAAAGGACAGCAGCTTGAAGACCATTATTTTGCATCAATCCCCGAAAGAGTATATGCCTTTATGCGGGATTATGAAACTGAAGCTTATAAACTTGGTATTCCTCTGCGTACCAGGCATAATGAAGTGGCGCCTTCGCAATTTGAGTGTGCACCCATTTTTGAAAATGTAAATATAGCTGTTGACCATAACACACTTTTAATGGATGTGATGACAAGGGTTGCCAAAAGGCACGGCCTTGTAGTACTGCTTCATGAAAAACCATTTGCCGGCATTAACGGTAGTGGTAAACACAATAACTGGAGCCTGGCTACTAATACCGGCATTAATCTTTTAGCGCCTGGTAAAACGCCAAAATCTAATCTTATGTTCCTGGCTTTTTTTGTAAATACTATTAAAGCCGTTCACAATTATGCTGATCTTTTAAGGGCATCAATTGCCTCTGCAGAAAATGACCATCGCCTTGGCGCTAACGAAGCTCCACCTGCAATCATTTCTATTTTTATAGGTAAATATTTAACCGATGTTTTGGGAGAAGTTGAAAAACGTGTAGGTGGCAAATTTGATGAGCAGGATGAAGCGCTTCTTAAGCTTGATATACACAAAAGTATTCCGGAACTGATGCTTGATAACACAGACAGGAACCGTACTTCACCTTTCGCATTTACAGGCAACAAATTTGAGTTCAGGGCTGTTGGTTCCTCTGCTAATTGCGCCGGCGCTATGACGGTTTTAAACACTATTATCGCGGCAACACTAAGTAAATTCAAAAAAGAAGTTGATGCAATAATTGATGGTGGTGAAAAGAAAGAGATTGCGTTAATGCAGATCATCCAGAAATATATTGTAGATAGTAAAGCGGTATTGTTTGAAGGTGATGGCTACAGCGATGAATGGGCTGCAGAAGCTGAGAAAAGAAGCTTGCCAAATGTAAAAACTACGCCGCTTGCTTTAGATGCCTTCATTACAGATAAAGCTAAAGATTTATTCGAGCAAAATAAGGTGTATAGCCACAGTGAGCTTGAAGCAAGACATGAAATATTGCTGGAAAATTATATTAAGAAGGTACAAATAGAAGCCAGGGTAATAGGCGATCTTGCTTCAAATTATATTTTGCCTGCCGCCGTAAAATACCAAAACATACTTTTAACTAATATAAAGGGATTAAAAGATCTTGGCATGGCTGAAACCGCCTACGCCAATCAATTACAGATTCTTACCAAAATATCAGAGCATATTAATATAATGAGTGATAAAGTGGAAGGTATGATTGAGGCACGTAAAAAAGCTAATGAGTTAACAGATAGCCGGGAAAAAGCCATCGCCTATTGCGATACCATAAAAAGCGAATTTGATCCCATCAGGTATCATGCAGATAAGCTTGAGTTATTAGTGGATGATAAACTTTGGGATTTACCTAAGTACAGGGAGTTATTATTTTTAAGATAATCCGCTTAACAATTTTAAAAAAGCCAAAAGATCAGGATTGTCTTTTGGCTTTTTTTATTGACATGCCGCAGTATTAAAATCTAAAATTCTACTAATACCCAAAACTCTAATGACCTTAGAATTGCAGGTGGCCTGTGTAAGGATAATCTCCCGCAGCAATGTCGTCCTTAAAATGCAATCTCCCTGACACACCCTCAAAAACACCGGTGCCACTGCCTTCAACAACAGGATGTTCACAACGTCCAACGATTTCGAGTCCTAAATAGGAGCCGTCTGCGGCGCAACCTTCATACTTCGCCTCAAATTTGTAATTCATCCAAAATGAACCAGACTGTCCCTTGTACGTGCCAACGAAAAAATCTCTGCCCGTCTCCCGGTAGGTGCCGCTTGGCGAGCAATCGTATTCTTCAACTAATGTGTAAAAGCAACCTGTAAGATCCCCGGTCATGGTGAGCGCATAGCTGGCACCCTGACCTGCGCTATTACATACATCAGTTGCGTCATAAAAACCGACCCCGGCAATTTGCGTAGTTCCCCGGCTTTTTCCTAAAATAGATTGCAACTCATTAGTTGCAGCAACCGGTCGGGCATCTTTTTTACAGCCCGTAAAAACAATTGATGATACTGAGATGATCAATAGCGCTACCATTAGTTTAATCTTCATAAATGTTTATTTTGAATGGTTAGAAAAAGTTGTTGTTTATTTTGTTATCAATCAGCCATGACAACCAAAGACTTTGAAAGTAAAACCAGGTGGACTTAATCCGGATTTAGTTTTCACAATTCAAATTTTAGGACGAAAGTCACGTGTTGTAATAGTGAGCCAATACTTCTTTGCGAAAAGTATGGCGGATCGCTCAGTGATTATAGTAGTATAAAGTGATAAGCTATTTTAAATGAGTAGTTGGCAGAAATGAACGGGTAACAAAACGGGGCTGCTGATGCAATTTTTTAAAATTTGAAAAAGTATTGTATGTCAACTACTTTAAAACAGGAATTTATTGAAAGAATATCTGCCAATGAAAATGAAAATCTTTTGCAATTAATGAGGGAAGGCTTTGATTATTTTAAAGGAGTTGGTAAACCTGATATTGAGGACGAACTTTCAGAGGAAAATTCGGAAGAATTAAAAATCTTTTGAATGAGCCTTTTGGTTATGAAACAGAATCTCATGAAGATTTCAAAAAGGCTATTAACAGATGGCGTACAAAATAAAAATAAAGAAAAATAGCTTATTCAAAAATAGAATTACCTTCCTCGTTTAAGACATCTACTGCCTGCCATCCGTAAAATAAAAGTCTCTTGCTAACTCGTCTATTATTTTTAAAGCCTTATCCTGTAAAGGTCACAGGCGACTAAAATAATATGAATCTTGCATAAAAATATTTTTCCTGAAGCGTTTTTGATTTTACTTTTCTAATGATCTCTGCTGTTAATATTTCACGTAGTTTTTTTTGCCTGCCAAAATTTTAAAAGCGTGTACCAGTTGCAGCTGCTTAAAAGTTTTACATAAAATATTTTGAGCCGTTACTCCACGTATTACCTCTTGTTTACCGGTAAACAATTCTTCCAATTCTTCTTCTGAAAAGATTTACATCCCATGAAAGTGGCTTGAGATGTTGACCAATGCCTTGAGAATTTGCCATGATTTTTTTTGGTTTTTCAAAGTTAAACACATTACAACTGCATGGGTATTCAGCAAATTGTACAAATTGTTTTTTCAATGCTTGTTAGGATGTAAAGTATTAAGCAACATGTCTTTCCTGCTTTTTGATACACTTACTGTAGTTCCATCGCTTAACACAAGATAGCCGCCTTCGCCACGAATATATTTTGTAACCTCATTAAGATTTACAATGTGTGAATGATGTACCCGGATGAAAAAATTAAAATCCTGCAGTTGTTCTTCTATTTCTTTTAGCGTGCGGCAGGCAACAAGTTTGCTTTTATTTTTAAGGTGAAGATGTGTGTAATTATCACTGGCTTCGCAACGCAATATTTGGTCGGCCGGCATTATTTCAAAACCTTCAGCGGTGGGTATAGCCAGTTTATTAAAGTGATGCTCTTTACCATGAATTTGCTTTAAGAGCATTTGAAATTGCTCGGCCATAGGCAAATGCCGCTGCTCCTGAACTTTTTTTACAGCCCCTTTTAATTCATCCTGATCAATGGGTTTTAGCAGGTAATCTAAAGCGCTGAAGCGAATGGCCTTTATAGCATACTGATCGTAACCGGTAGTAAAAATGATGGCAAAAGAAATCGCAGCAAATTGCTCAAGCATTTCAAAACCATTCATGGCGGGCATTTCAATATCAAGAAATACAAGATGTGGCTTTAAAGCTGCTATCGCTTCAATACCTGCTTTTGCAGAGCGGCACAGTCTCACCATTTTCACATCAGGGCAATGTTCTTTAAGTAACATCTCAAGTGTTTCCAAGCAATGCACCTCATCATCTATAATAATAGCGTCAATCATACTGCACCGGAATTTTTAGTAACACTTCAGTTCCGCCTG
>JANLXV010000615.1:0-2471 GCA_031365305.1 Chitinophagaceae bacterium | reverse complement strand
GCCGGCAGTAATGAACGTTATCCCTGATTGATAATTAGAGACGTATTCATTTTGTGAAAGATAATTAACTTTCATTGTTTTACATTCCAGTCTAAATGGGGCGGCGGATATTATTGCCAAACTTTAAAATGCATCTAAGATTTTATTGCCGGTAAATTGTTCCAAAAATCAATTGAAGAAAATTTTAAAAGCCAGTATAATTTATTAAATTGTCGATTGTATCTCATGGCTGTATGTTGAATAATGTACATTAAGCCGTGCGTACAATTTTACTAACTTAAAAAATTTTATTATGGCAAATTCAAAACCGGCAACCTCAAAAAAACAGGCAGGTACCGACAAGAAGGCATCTAACAAAAAAACGGCTTCAGCTAAACCCTCTAAACTGGGAGGCGTACCGAACCAGGGTACAGTTTCAAAATAGACGTTTTAAAACTGGTTGTTAAAGCGGGCAAAAGTCAAAGTAATTCCAGGTGCATTCTACTTTTTCAGCAACTATATTTACGGAATTTTTACCCGCTTTCTTTTTCTAACATTTCAATTTTCTTTCGCAAAATATTTACATCAATATGCGTGGGTGTTTTGTTGTTCTTTATAAAATCTTCACTAAAAACAGCATAAGATTCATCTACATAAGCCTCCCAAAAATCCAATGTCATAATCATTTCTTTGCCCCAGGTAACTATCCGTAATTCATCATTTTGATAACCGGTAACAATAAGCGCATGACCCAGCCACGATCCGGGCTCCCCATCACCGGTAATGCCCTTTGGTGACACTGTCCATTTCTTTCCTTCATTATATTGTTTTTCGGCAGACTTAGGCAGATTAATGCCAACGTAACAGCCACCATACAGATAGATGGCCTGTTTTAATTGCCGGCGATTTTTAAAATCCAGTTTTGCGAAGGCAACTATTTTACGCCCTGCAATGCCTTTTTTGCGCCAATATTTTAATGCTTTTATTGCCTCCACGGGCTGGCCTATGCCATCTACTTTAGGATCATAACCTGTGATAGCCGTGTAGGCTTCTACAATAGATTTAGTTGTTGCCCTGTGCAGCTTGCCAATATTTGATGTCCATGACAATATTAAATGCCCTGCGGCGGCACAGGTGCAATCGTTTATTTTTAAATTACCCAATGCACCCCAATCATCCGGTTGTATTTTGCTGCCCCAGTTGTGTGCTGCAGGAATTTTGCTTATGTGCTCATTCTGTAAATACTCTGCAACATCAAACGTCCTGGGGTCGTGCACATAAGGCAACCTCCCGGCTTTCACTTTAGTCACTGCTGATTTTTGCTTCATTGTAAAACGACTTTAAGTAATTCTATATTTATGAATATACAATTCCCCTGCTGCATTTAAAGATTAATGTAATGTATTGAAGGCAGTGCATCCATAATATATTTAGGGGTATCAACTAATGCCGGCACGAGCGCCCGAAAGTTTCAACGTTATATTGTCGCAAAGAATAGTTATCGTTTCAAAAATTAACTCCGCCCTTCCTGCAATTTTCTGCGCTAACTTTATCAACAAAAACAATGGAAAACGAAGGCCTGCTTTTTATTCCTGATATCAGCGGGTTTACAAAGTTTGTTCATGAAACAGAAATTGATCATAGCCGCCTTATTATACAGGAACTGCTGGAGATCTTGATCAATGCCAACGAACTGGGGCTTGAAGTGTCGGAGATAGAAGGTGATGCCATACTGTTTTACCGGTTTGGTGAGGCCCCGCACTTAGAGGCACTATATAAACAGGTAGAAAAAATGTTTTGTGCATTTCACCGCAACCTGATTGCTTATGAGAGCCGCCGCTTTTGCCAGTGCAAAGCCTGTATGAGCGCCATTAACCTTACCCTTAAAGTTATTACACATTATGGCGAATTTGCTGGTTATACTGTAAAACAATTCAGCAAACTCATTGGGAAAGATATTATTGTTGCCCACCAGTTACTGAAAAATGATATTCTGCAGCATGAATACTGGCTGGTTACTGACAACCTGCTTAATAATAATACCCCGGCAGATTTTAAACAATGGATGACCTGGAACAGCAGTACAAAGCAAACAGAAACCGGCGATATTGCTTTTCATTATACACAACTAAGCCAGCTAAAAAATGAAATAGAGCCTGAAGATTATCCGCACCTGGATTTATCTAAAAAAGTAAAAAGCATTTCTCTTACCAAAACATATAATACTCACATCATTACTTTGTTTCATGCAACCGGCGATTTTAATTATCGCAGCCGCTGGCAGCAGGGCGTAAAGTCTGTTGAAGAAATAAATCATTTTTTACCACGGGTAGGTATGCGTTGCAGATGTGTGCTGGCTAACGGGCAATCCATTATTTATGCCAGCAGCTATATCTATCATCCCGATAGAATTGAGTTTAGCGAAACAGAAGAAAAACACCAACATATTACCAACTATACTTTAGAAAAAATTAGTACTCAGGTAACAAAGC
>JANLXV010000614.1:0-6944 GCA_031365305.1 Chitinophagaceae bacterium | reverse complement strand
CTTTTTTATAAACGAAGGCTGCATTGCTGTAAAACGTGCTGTTCTCACCCACAGGTACGCCAAGGTTAAACAAAAACTTGGAAGCTGTTGTAGAACCTGTGCCGTTAACATTATTAGCCGTTGGAAATACCTTTAAATACCTTGTGATAGCATCATCAAAAGCTGCGTTACCGCCAAATGTAGCTATCTCTGTAGGCACATCAACAATGCCTGAGCGTACTGCATCATCCTGCTGGTTAAGTGCAATAGTATAATTGATAAAACCTTTGCTGCCTAAATTTGAACCGCTGTTTAAGGATAAACCATAGGAGCCGCCATCACCTTCGCTGGTAATACCCCCGTTAAAGGTTAACGAACTATATTGGAACCTGTCTTTCAGTATAACATTCATAACGCCGGCAATGGCATCTGAACCATATTGTGCCGAGGCGCCATCTCTAAGTATCTCCACATTTTTTATGGCATCAAGCGGAATGGCGGAAAGATCAGCGCCGGTTTCTCCGCGGCCCGGCGAAAACTGCACATATAATAGTGAGCTGAGATTTTTTCTTTTGCCATTAATCAAAATTAAAGTACGGCTTGGGCCTAAGTTCCTGATCTCATACGGATCCAATAATGTAGTTGCATCATTTACAGGTGTGTTCACTGTATTAAATGACGGTACACGATATTGAAGTGATTTATCAAACGTTAGCTGCCCGGTGCTTTTAAGCGTAGCTGCATCCACATTATCTATTGGTAAGGTGGTACTTACTGAAGAACGTGGCAATGATCTTGTACCTGTGATCATGATATCTGTAAGGCTTTTGTTGCTGCCTGCCAGCGCAACATCCAATTCCTTGGCTTGTCCCTCGGCAATTATTACTCTCAACGTTTGTGTGGCAAAGCCAACATTAGAAAATGAAATGGTATGGCTGCCTGCCGATAACGACAAGGTATAATGGCCTGCAGCATCTGTTGTGGTGCCGCCGCCGGGAACAGCAAGTATAGTCGTATTTTCCAAAGCCGTACCATCACCGGTAACTGTACCAGTAAGTGTGCCCTGGGCAAAGTTGAAAAAAGGGATGATTAAAAACAGTAATGTAAGGCAAGGAATTATCTTTCTCGTAGACATAGATAGTTTTTTTGGTGGTAAACACCTAAATTAAGTAAAAAAGAGCAATCTGAAATGAGCGGCTACCTTTTAAAATACATTAGGGATAATTTCACTTTGTTGCAAAAGCGTATTTAATCAAATTCATTTTGAGGTTTATTATAAAAATGATGGCTGAAAAAACCATAGATGATTTTATAAAAGGAAGATCAGCGCATACACTTGAACTGTACAATCATTTTATAAAAAGTTTTAAAAATATTGGTGACATTACACTGTATCCGGCAAAAACCATGATAGGTATTTCCAACAGACACAAACGCGTAGCCTGGATTACGGCCTTTGGCAAAAATTTTCTTCATGTTGTATTTCCTTTTAAACAGCCTTGTTATGATAATCTTTGTTTTCAAAAGATTGCACAGGTGCCGGGTGCCAATCAATTCAACCATCATTTCAGGATGTTGCTAACAGATGATGTAAATGAGGAATTAGAAGATTTTATGAAGATGGCCCGGCAGGGCGGCAACTGATTTAAGAACCATTTTCCTTGGCAATTAATTAAACCTTTTATCGTTTGATGGATAATTACATTTGCTCCATGATAACTCTGAAAACTATGCGTAAAATAACTTTTGCAGGTATAAACATTCTCTTCATCCTGTGTTCATTTATACAGGCCGTTACTGCCCAGGAAGCATCTGCCGCAGGTGAAGGGCTTAAACAAAATTTTATAAAGTTAACCTGACGGCTTTAGTGCTTAAAAATTATTCGCTGCAATATGAGCGGGTACTGAGCAAAAAGTTTTCTGTTGCACTGGCCTACCGTGCCATGCCATCAACTACTATTCCTTTTAAAAACTTTGTACAGGATATTGTGGGTAATGAAGAACCGGAGATAAAGAAAACTATTGAAACTTTTAAGCTGAGCAATTTTGCCGTTACGCCTGAAGTACGGTTTTACCCCGGCAAAAAAGGCTATGGACGTGGATTTTACCTGGCTCCTTTTTATCGCTATGCTTCTTTCAAAACCAACCAGCTTGATGTAAATTATGACGATAATAATGGCACCAGCGGCTCTATAAAATTATCAGGTAAGCTTACCAGCAATACCGGCGGATTATTATTTGGACTGCAGCATTCAATTGGTAAACGCCTTGTATACGATCTCTGGTTTTTTGGCCCCCATTTCGGCTCAGGAAATGGCGACTTCAACGGCCTCTCAGACAGGATGCTGAACCAGGCGGAGCAAAACGCCATCAGGGATGAACTTGAAAATATTGACATTCCTTTTACAGATAAAACAATTAGCGTAAACAGCAGCGGCGCTGCTCTAAAACTCAATGGGCCATGGGGTGGTGTAAGAGCCGGCATTTCCCTGGGTGTAAAATTTTAACCGCTTAATGATGAACATGCGCTTTGTAATGGTGTAACAATTCATCGCCGCCAAAATCATGCAGAAGATCACGCACAACCGTATGTACATGATTGGCGTTGTTCTGCGTATTATCATACTCAATAATAAGCGTTGGCCCTTGTATACAATAATAATGAGGATGGCCAATACCTGGCTGTTGCGCACCCGCCCAGGTAAAATGAAGATTATTTAACCCGGCCCGTTCAATGTCTTTCAGCATAGCAGCAGCAGAAGCATCTTTATAACGATGCAGGTAAAGATTAAGTAAGGCCATAAATAATTGTTGCTGGGTTGCAGATAGTTCGCTGTATAAAATACCTTTTGGGTTTTGAATCATCGCTTTCCTGCTGGAGCCGGTAATAATCTCCGGGAAGGCATCGGCATTTATAATGGCTTTATTTTTTTTAAGCGTATCCAGCGAATGCAATAAGGCAAAGCCCATGCTGGTTTCTTCTTTTAAAACGGCTTTACCTTTTTGTGCGCCATTTAAAACAACAGCGGGGTTTGCCCCTAAAAATCCGGGAGTACCCGACACAAGGCCACTACTATCAGACGAAAAATTAAAAGCCACATGATGGCCTTCAAACCGCCAGCCCCAAATATTATCTTTACCAGGCTTACCAAAAATGGAGAAAAAATATTTGCCTGTATCCCGGTAATGATCACTGTCACTCCTGTTTTCAACAAGCTTTAACACCGCCTCAAGCTGCATAATGGCTGTCGCCTTTTCATAACCTGTATTACTAAGCGTAGTACGCAGCAATCGCATAGCTACTGCATGTTGCTGAGGCGATAGTTCATTTAAAGAAATGCCTTTGCGGTCAACAGGCACATAATTCCAGTGATAGCGTTCTTCATCATCAAAAGCAAATACGGCCTTTGCTTTTTGAGGCGGGTTAAGGCTTTCCAGGAAATTTTGGGTGGCGCTTACTATATCATCATCCTGAACTTTGCCGGTTTGCGCCTGGCATGACAGCATGATAAAAGCCAGTAATAGCAACGAAGCAATTGTTATTCTCATTACCCTAAAGGAACAGAAAGTTTTCAAGAGTATCAATATTTAAACCACCGGCAAATTATATGTGAACCCTTGAAAAGATGTAGATTTAAAACAACTCAATAAGCAAATATGCAAACAGCTTTGTCTTTTAAAATCAATCAGCTTCAGCACGTGGGTATACCGGTTACAGATATTTTGCGTTCGCAAAGTTTTTATAAAACGCTGGGATTTACTAATGTGATGCAGACTCCTTTTACCATTAATGAACAAACCGGAACATGCATTATGATGCAAAACAATACCGTGATCATTGAGCTCTACCAACTGCCTGCATCACATCTTAACGAAATACAGCAGCGCAACAACGGCCACATTGATCATATTGCATTTGATGTAGACGATATTAATATAGCTTTTAATAATTTGCAGGAAGCAGGATTTACTATACTTGAAGAAGCGCCGGTGTTCTTAAACTTCTGGCGCAACGGCTGTAAATATTTCAATATAACCGGTCCTGATGGAGAGAGACTGGAGTTTAACCAGGTGTTGTAATGTATAGCTAACAACGAGTAGTGAACAATGAAAAGAAATTTTACGGTCGGTGACTTCTGAGCTGAGTAATTATTGGCCCCTCTTCTTGTGCTCTATTCACTATTCATTGTTATTGAATTCCTGCCTTTACTATTTCCTTTACACCATCCTGATAAGCCGTGGTTTTAAAATCCGGGAACCTTGCCATAAACTTTGAGCTATCAAAATAATAATCCTGGTTATTTTGATAAAACATTTCTACCATCTCTTTCATCAGCGGGTTAAAAATGCCCATAATTTTAGTTAAGCCTTTAGATACGCCAAATATTTTTTCTTTCTTATTCATTTCTGTTGCAAAGGCATGCACCCATTGCTGGCCTGTCCATTTTTCTTTAGAGGTTGGCAAATGCCACACCTGGTTATAAGCCTCCGGTGTATTGCCCAAAAGTGCCGTAGCCCTTGCTGCATCCGGTGTATAAGTATAGCTGTGAATTTTGCTTTTATCACCCATCCAGAAAGCGGCTTTGTTTTTTAAAAGATTTTTATACACGGTTTCATTTAGTACGCTTGTACTTATGCCCGGGCCGTAAAAATCTGCTGCCCGGGCAATAAGAGCCGTTAGCCGGCCGGCATTGGTTTCATCTAAAAGCTGTTGGGCAATAGCTGCTCTTATTTTACCTTTTTTGCTGGGAGGATTGATGGCAGAGTTTTCTGTGAGATGCGGCACTGCTGACGCATCATACATATAAATATTATCAAAAAATACCAGCCTGGCCTTGTGCTGTTTACAGCCTTCAATTACATGTTGCATTACTAACGGCCATTGGCTTTGCCATACCGTTAATTTATAAGGCAGGCCTGCAACAAGGTAAACAACCTCCGAGCCTTTAACGGCTTTGCTTACATCATGCATGTTGGTAAGATCACCGGGCATTACCTCATCGCTATCATTTACTTTTTTGGGCGAGCGGCCAAATATCCTCACCTGGTTGGTGTAACCTAATAATTCCTTTGCTAATAATTTACCGATTGCTCCACCGCCGCCAAGTATGGTTTGCATAATAATAATTTGAGGAGCAAACTTACGAAGGGGTTAATGAACTGGCGATCAACAAAACATTGCATGATGAAAAAATGATCTCACACTAAGAAACGTTTGCATGCCAGCAGAAATCAGGTGTCAGATATTTCGATGTATTTTTTAAGAGAAAAAAACAATTACTATATGCCGTAATCATTAAGCCACTTATTTAACACAAAATGTTGAAAATATTTCTTTACTCTTCAGTTACTTTACCATCCATTTTCTTACACCTTCTCTTCCGCTTTCTACTAAACTATTAATTGTTGATGGCGGTAATTTTCGTACACGCCCACTTAAGCCGAGATCATTAATTACTATGGTTCTTTTTAAAGTGGTGTCATCAGGGTTTGGCCTGTCAATTATTGTGTGGTACACAGCACCAACATATTGCCGGAGATTATGAATATTTAGTGGAGCGCCATCATGATTAATTGTATAATTTAACTGGCCCGGCTTATCAAGCAGTAGCCCCAATGTATTAATATTATGACCAAGTGAATCGGTAGAATCTCCTGCAACATGATATGGTTTGTCAAAAATTTTAATAGGATAATTGGCCAAAAGACCGCCATCAACCATCAGGTGAAACTTTTGGTTAGCGGTATCTTTGAGCACTCTGCCACTATCATTGATAAATACGGGTTGAAAATACAGCGGTACAGAAAATGATATTCTTAAGGCATCGGCTATACGCATGCCAGGATAATCTTCATAACAAAAAATGCGCAGGCAGCGGTAGGTAAGATCTGTGCCGGTAATATAAAGGTCTTTATAGTTTTTGCCGTTTGTATTAGCATGCAGTTGAAGAAATGTAATGTCTGCGTCGCCGGTTTTTGCAGTGATCAAATCTCTGATCCATGCATCTAATTGCTGTCCCTTAAAAAAGCCGAACTTTCGCTTCATCCTGTGCAGGCCTCCTAATACCCAGCCATCATTAAAATCTTTTAAAGGAATATTATCCAGTTTTTGTATTAATTCTGCGGGTGTGTAACCTATTGCCAACATGGTGGCTTGTATAGCGCCGGCAGATGTTCCGCCAAAGCGTTGTATATTTTTAAGAATGCCCAGACTGTCCAGCACCTGTACAGCGCCGGCAAAAGCAAAACCTTTTACGCCACCGCCTTCCATTGCAAGGTTACGAACAGTCGGTTGCGCCCGGACTGCATTTACAACAGAACAAATCAAAAAAATTAAAAGGAATTTTTTCATATCTGGTGCTGTTCTTATTCTTCTTTCTTTTTTACAATAAGATACCAGTCGTGTTCAAGCGGCAGATAGCCATAATCGTAACAATAGAAATAAGTTTTGCCGGTTTTGGTTGTATAAAGATGGGTGAAGTATTTAAAATTAAAGCCGAGCCTTTGCAGTTTATCCTTGCTGGCTTTTGCGGTTTCCTCAACAGCGGGTAAAACAGACTCTAAAATTTTCCGGTTCTTCAGTAAGCAGTTATTAATATTCCGTACAAAGCTGCTGTGGCTGCCTTTTGCCTTTTGAAGATTGTTGTAATTATTGCGGCAATAATCATCACAAAATTTTTTATCAATTCTTCCCCGCAAAGGCTTAGCGCAGGCTAAGCAAATTTTATCATCTATTGCAGGCATCATAAAATATTAATTCATCAAGATAGCATTTAATTATCCGTGTGCAAACGTTTTTACACGTTTAGCTTCGGGAGTAAACGCTTTTTATACGGCTACGGCTTTTAGTGGATATCATCTTTGTGAGGTCAATTAAACGAAATGGTTTAGTTGATTGGAATAACAACATTTAAAACAATAAAAATCTAAAGACATGTACGCACTTAAAAACAAAGTTCAATTGAT
>JANLXV010000493.1:0-5264 GCA_031365305.1 Chitinophagaceae bacterium | reverse complement strand
GCCTTCCATAAATTTTTCAATGGAAGCAAGGAGCTTTTTTCTTTCATTTATAATTTGTTCTTTCATCGTTTCTTTTTTACAACATTATAAAAAAAGTGGTAGCTATTATGGCGACAGATTGCCAACACGAAACATGCACCTTTCAATTTAGATGTTATAACTCTATTACAACCTTTTCTCTTTCTAGCTGTTCTCTACCCTTTTTTTCCCCATAATTCATGTCTCACGAAACACTTTTCATTAAATTAATTTGTAAATTATCAAAGTAGAAAATCTTTTACTTTAGCATTGGTCAGTCACCAGGCGTTCGATAAATACCACGACATCGCCAGTGCTTCAACGTTAGCAATCATTGTAACACAAAAGATATTCATAAACATACACCGGCAATGAAAACAAACAGAAGTGAGGACAAGACAATAAAATCTACCAGCAACCTGAATTCAGAGAAGTTTTATCATGGCACGAAAGCAAACCTGAAACAAGGCGATCTCATTGGGCCCGGTTTTAGTTCAAACTATGGTAAGCGGAAGAATGCGTCCTATGTCTATTTGACCGCCACTCTTGATGCGGCTATTTGGGGAGCCGAACTTGCCTTAGGCGAAGGCCCCGGCAGAATTTATATAGTAGAGCCGACAGGCGCTATTGAAGATGATCCTAATGTAACGGACAAGAAGTTTCCTGGAAATCCAACAAAGTCATACCGTTCCCGGGAGCCGCTTCGGGTGTGTGGTGAGGTAACAGAATGGCAGGGCCACTCCCCGGAACAGCTCAAGGCTATGAAGGATCACCTTGAGAAACTTAAGCAACTTGGTATTGAGGCCATAGAGTATTAAGCAAAGTGTAAAAATTATACTGACACTTCAGACGCCCTTTAGTGGAAGGTGGCAATTATTCTTTCAAAAGCTAATGTGTAAGGCCGCTAATCTTTAAGCGAAGTTTTCATTGCTCACCGCTTCTCAATCCTTTATAATGTCCTACTTTCAATTTCTTAATTACAAACCATGTCGCCATTCAACATTCATCGCCGCACACTACTAAAAGCCGCAGCCGCAACGCTTGCACTCGCAGCTTTTGATGCATCAGGTATGCCTTCACTTTTTGTCCGGGATAAGGTTTACAAAGTAGGCTTGATAGGCACCGGCTGGTATGGCAAAAGCGATTTGTTTCGCCTGATACAGGTGTCGCCGGTGGAGGTGGTGGGTTTATGTGATGTAGACAAACATTTGTTGAACGAGGCTGCAGCCATGGTAAGCCAAAGGCAACAGTCAAAGAAGACACCGAAGCTCTACGGCGATTATAAAAAGATGCTGGCAGAAAATCAATTTGATATCGTACTCATCGGCACACCGGATCATTGGCATGCTTTACAAACAATAGATGCTTTAAAATCCGGCGCAAATGTGTATGTTCAAAAACCAATCAGCGTTGATGTGATTGAAGGAGAGGCTATGGTGGCGGCAGCCCGTAAATACAATAAAACAGTTCAGGTTGGCACGCAACGTAAAAGCACGCCGCATATAATTGATGCCAAAAAAACTATTATAGACGCAGGCTTATTAGGCAAAATATCTCATGTAGATATGTGTTGCTACTATCACATGCGTGCAAATGGAAATCCTCCATTGCAGAACGTTCCCGACTTTTTTGATTATGAAATGTGGACGGGCCCGGCACCTTTAAGGCCTTATGACGGCGTGCCGCATACCCGCTGGTGGCGCACCTTTATGCAATATGGCAACGGTATTATGGGTGATATGTGTGTACACATGCTCGACACGGTGAGGTGGATGCTTGACCTGCGCTGGCCTAAAAAAGTGAGTTCCACAGGTGGCATTTATGTAGATAAAGATGGCAAGTCAAATATAGCAGATACACAGACTGCAGTGTTTGAATATGACAATCTGAATTGTGTTTGGCAACATAGAACCTGGGGTACGCCTGCTGACCCTGACTATCCGTGGGCATTTGTAATCTATGGTGATAAAGGCACATTGAAAGGCAGCACCATGCAATACGATTTTATACCTGAAGGCGATGGTAAAAAAATTCATAAAGATGTTGTGTATGAAAAAGAAAAATATCCTGAAGATTTAACTGAGCCAAATATTGAACTGAATGCAGCGCCTGCAACAAGATTGCACATGCTTAATTTTTTAAATGCCATTGAGACCAAAACAAAACCAATTGCAGATATAGAAGAAGGACACATTTCTACGGCCAGTTGTATACTTGCTAATATATCAATGAAAACAGGCAGGCCTGTGATCTATGATCCAATCAAAAGAGAAGTTGCCGGGGATACAGAAGCTACAGCCTTATTGCAACGGGCTTACCGCCAGCCCTGGGTTCATCCGCACCCTGATAGTTTTAAATAATCATAGGAAAATGAGTAGGAAAGATTTCCGCAATAAAATTTAATTATCTATATACCCGATGTTGACACTGCAAAATTTTGAGACACATTTAGACGCCGCAATATTAAAACGGGGTAAACAATATTATCAGCAGAAGGCTATTATTAGCCTGGAGGAATCTGCAAACGGTGAATGGGTGGCGGAAATTGATTGTTTGAAAAATTATAACCTGTTTATCCTATCGCATCAACTGCATACAATATTTTGTCCACTGTTTTTTTAATACATGACAAAAAACTCACTTTTTGTCTTATGTTTACCAAACACATGACAGAAAAGTCACTTTTTGTCTTATGTTTTCATAACACATGACAAGTAATGGTTAAGCCGCTCCCATTAAATAAAGATGTAGAAACAAAAAAAGTATTGAAGAAAGCTGCGCTTGCCCACAAAGCTTTAGCTGAACTCAAAGGCATTATTACCAGCATACCCAATGAAAATATCCTGGTTGAAACTTTAGCCCTGCAGGAGGCAAGAGAAAGCTCTGCAATAGAAAATATCATCAGCACATTTGCAGAAGTATACCAGAGCAGTCTGCTTTCGCAACAGTTTGCCACACCGGCGGCAAAAGAAGTGCATCAATATGCCAAAGCTTTAAAAATGGGCTTTCTGCTTATTAAGAAAAAGGGATTACTTACAAATAACTTTATCATTAAAATGCAGGGTGTTATTGAACAAAATAATGCCGGCTTCAGAAAACTCAAAGGCACCAAACTATTAAATGACCGAACCGGTGCCGTTGTATACGAGCCGCCCCAAGACCATTCAACCATCCTGAAATTGATGACCAACCTGGAAAAATTTATTAATGATGACGATATGATGGAGGTAGATCCCTTGATAAAAATGGCAATTATTCATCACCAGTTTGAAAGCATTCACCCGTTTTACGATGGCAATGGCAGAACAGGCCGCATTATAAATATCTTATACCTTGTTCAAAAAGGCCTGCTGGATTTGCCGGTGCTTTATTTAAGCCGCTATATCATTCAGCATAAAAACGATTATTACAGATTATTGCAACAAGTAAGGGAAACGGGTAAATGGGAAGAATGGATTTTGTATATGCTAAGCGGCATAGAACAAACAGCAATAGAAAGTATAAAACTAATTGGCAACATTAAAAATTTAATGCAGTATTATAAGCAAACGATAAGAACTGAATTACCGAAAATTTATAGCCAGGATCTTTTAAACAATCTTTTTAAATACCCGTACACAAAAATTGAATTTCTTGAAAAAGATTTAAACATCAGCAAACGCACGGCTACACGTTATCTTGAGTCGCTGATAAAAAATAGCTTGCTACAAAAGCAAAAAGTTGGCAGAGATAATTTCTATCTTAATAAAAAACTATTTGCATTGCTTTCAGGCAATTAGGTAATCCGCATTATTTCCGATACAATATTAAATCTATCTGCAATCAGCAATGTATAAAGTCATAAATTAGGCACTGCAAAAATTATGTATGAATAAATTATTAGTAGTAATAAAAAAGGCAACCGCGTTTGTATTGATAGCATTGTCCAGTATTTCCGGGCTTTTTCAGGCATGTAACCAAAAAGAAGACGTTACTGATAAAAAAATAAAATTGCTGGATACAAAGCGTTCTGCACAAATGGCCGCTGCTGTTGACTCTCTTGTAAAACCAGTTTTAGCAGACAATCTTAAGATAGGTTTATGGGGGATTGATTCGCTGGTGATATCACCTATTGCAATTGATATTGATGACTCCGGCAAATTATATTATACAACAACCAACCGGCAAAAAAATTCGGAATTTGATATTCGCGGACACCAGGATTGGGAAATACCTTCTATACAACTTCAAACCATAGAAGATAAACGTGATTTCCTTCACAGAATATTATCGCCAGAAAACAGTAAACAAAATACCTGGTTAAAAGACCTGAACGGTGATAGCTCACACGACTGGAAAGATATGACCATTGAAAAAGAAAATGTTTATCGTCTTGAGGATGTAAACGGAGATGGTGTCGCTGATCAATCGCAGTTGGTTGTAGATGATTTTCATGATGAAGTAACTGATGTTGCAGGTGGTGTATTGGCGCATGACAGCGGGCTGTATGTAGCCGTAGGCCCTGATCTGTGGCGCATGAAAGATAAAAATGGTGATGGTATTGAAGATGAAAAAACATCTTTATCGCATGGCTATGGTGTGCATATTGGTTTTGGTGGTCACGGTATGTCGGGTGTAGAAATGGGGCCTGATGGTAGAATTTATTGGCAGATAGGAGACATTGGTTTTAATGGCAAAGACCAGACCGGCAAACAATGGTCATATCCAAATAGTGGTGTTATCGCCAGGTCTAATCCTGATGGTAGCGACTTTGAAATATTTGCTTCAGGTATCCGCAACACGCATGAGTTTGTATTTGATGAATATGCAAACCTCATCAGTGAAGATAATGATGGCGACCATCCAGGCGAGAGAGAACGTTTAGTTTACATAGTGAACGGCGCAGATATAGGCTGGCGCAGCAATTGGCAATATGGCAAATACAATGATCCTGATAACAATACGTATAAAGTATGGATGGATGAAAAAATGTGGTCGCCACAATTTAAGGGGCAGGCCGCTTACATTACACCATGTATAGATAATTTTGTGAGTGGCCCGGCAGGTATGGTATATAATCCCGGTACGGCTTTAAGCTCAAAGTATAAGAATACTTTTTTTATTGCCGAATTTGTTGGCAACCCTGCAACATCCGGCGTGCATAGCTTTAAATTGAATACCAAAGGCGCCAGCTTTAGTTTGGGAGAAAATAAAATGATCTGCAGCGGCATACTTCCAACAGGGTTGGATTTTGGCCCCGACGGGGC
>JANLXV010000484.1:0-8873 GCA_031365305.1 Chitinophagaceae bacterium | reverse complement strand
TATTTCAACCTTTTTTTACAACCAAACCAAGTGGTATGGGAACCGGAATAGGTTTGAGCCTAAGTTATGATGTAATTAAAGCACACGGCGGTGAAATACAGGTAGACTCTAAAGCCGGTGAAGGCAGTGAGTTTATTATTTCTCTACCTGTTATATGATACTTCAAATTGGCTACAATCTTTTAATATCAATGTTTCTATAAGACGCCACCGCTTTTCCGCCGCCATGTACCTGTAAAGCAATACGGCCTGAGTGAAGAATGTCTTTATCAGGTTCTGTGTAATCAACCGTTTGAACGCCGTTCAGCCAGATGCGGATTCTTCTTCCCACACTTCGGATCTTATAGCTGTTCCATGCATCCGGCTTAAGTATTTTTTTTACAAGGGCGCTGTCGGGCTGTACTATGGTAACATCCCTCCTGGATTCATCATACAGGCTGGCCCAAAATCCATTGCCTAAGTCAGCCTGGTAACCAATCATTTCATAAGCGGGGCTTGCAGAACGCTCACTATGAAATTGCACACCGGCATTTACAAAACCAGTACCAGCCAATTTAAATTGTAGGGTTAATTCAAAATCGCCGAAGCGCTCAGTGCTGGCAAGAAATTCATTATGCTCAACAGTTTCAACCAGGCTTCCGCCTGCTAAAGCGGCATCTTTAATATGCCAAATATTAATGGTATCACCTTCCCAGCCTGTGAAAGTTTTGCCGTCAAATAAATGGCTAAAGCTTTGTGTAGTTTGGCTTTGAACGTTATAACTATTCTGCAAAATAAAAACGGTCAATAGTAAAAATAATTTCATGTTGGGCTTGATGATATATTTAAAAGTACGGCGTTTTATAAAATTTTAAAGGTAAAAGACGATGGCTTTTATTCATCATCTAACAACCTCTCAGCCGGTAATGTTATACAATTCCTTTTTATAATTTCCAGTTCTTTGTCCTGCTCCTTTCTAACCATCCGATGGTAAAATAATAATGTCTGTTATTGTAAACACCATGTTTCCTCAATATGTTATGTACATATAACTTGCGTTGAGAATAAAAACAAAAGGATCTGCAAAATTATTTTCATTTTGATGATGAGACTTAATAACAACTGTTTTAAAGCTATTCAATCAGCCATATTGTTCAGGAATATATGGATGATCACGCCAAATAAAAAAGAAGCAGAAATGCTTACAGGAATTACTATAACAAACGATGCTTCGGTTGAAAAAGCTGCTCTGGCTTTAAGAGAGAAAGGCGTGGCCATTGTAATTATTACCCTGGGGGCTAAAGGCGCTTTTATTGCTGCAGAAAATATTATGAAATGCTAAATGCACCTGAAGTAATTGCCGTTGATACCACTGGCCGCAGGCGATGTATTCAATGGCCCATTAGCCGTAGCACTTTCACAGAATACACTTTTGACAAAAGCGGTATCTTTTGCCTGCCATGCTGCAGCCATGTCTGTTACAAAACCCGGTGCCCAGGCATCAGCGCCTTATATAAAACACCTTGTAGATTTTATGCAACAACAAAATCATAATCACTTAAACAATTAAAACAAGCACTATGAAAAAACTGACAGCGGGCATTGTGTTTTTATTTTTTTATGCAATGGTTTACGCACAGCAAAAAACGATTTCTAAACAGCAGTTGCATGATAAAATAAAAGGCGGATGGGCAGGGCAGACCATCGGCGTAACTTTCGGCGGCCCTTATGAATTTAGATTCCAGGGCACTTTTATTGGCGACTATCAAACCTTAAACTGGTATGATGGTTATCTCAAAAAATCCATGCTTGAAATTCCGGGCTTATATGATGATTTGTACATGGATCTAACTTTTGTAGATGTAATTGAAAAGTATGGCCCGGATGCACCAACAGATTCTTTTTCCAATGCATTTGCAAATGCAGGCTACATGCTGTGGCATGCTAACCAGGCCGGGCGCTATAACATTTTGCACGGCATAAAAGCGCCGGCCTCTGGTTATTGGGAAAACAATCCTCATGCAGATTGCATAGACTACCAGATTGAAGCAGACTTTGCCGGGTTAATGAGCCCGGGTATGCCAAACACAGCATCGCAAATCAGCGATAAGATAGGGCATATCATGAACTATGGCGATGGCTGGTATGGGGGAATATTTATAGGGGCGATGTATACGCTGGCGTTCACCTCAAACAATATTGAATACATTGTTGATCAAGGCCTGAAAGCCGTGCCTGCCCAAAGCAACTTTTATAAATGCATTCGTGATGTAATACAGTGGCATAAAAAATATCCGGAGGACTGGAAACAAACCTGGCTGGAAATACAAAAGAAGTGGGCCGATGATATCGGTTGCCCTGATGGGGTTTTCACCCCCTTTAATATTGATGCGAATGTAAACGCAGCTTATGTGGTGGTTGGCCTGTTGTATGGAAAAGGTGATTTTACACGGAGCCTTGAAATAGCCACCCGGTGCGGCCAGGATGCCGATTGTAACCCATCCAGTGTAGGCGGTATTTTAGGCACTGTTCTGGGCTACAATAATATTCCTGTGTTTTGGAAACAGGGTTTAAAAGAGGCAGAGGATATTGATTTCAAATACACAACCATGTCGCTGAATGATGTGTATGACATCGGTCTGAAACATGCCCTCAAAAATATTGTGAACAACGGCGGTAAAGTAAATGGTGATATAGTTACGCTTCAATTGCAAAAACCTTTGCCGGTTAAATTTGAAAAAAGTTTTGACGGCGTGTACCCAATTGCTAAAATACCGGTTAGTTTATCTTCTGCTAAAGATGAAGTGAGTTTCGATTTTGAAGGCACTGGGTTTGTGCTGCGGGGTAGCGTATTTAAAGAAGGAACAATTGCTGAAAGCGACGCTATACAAAGTGAATTGTACGTAGATGAAAAGCTGGTAGAAAAACCTGAACTGCCGTTGTTCTCTACAAAATACCGGTATGAGATGGCCTGGAATTATAAATTGCCAAAAGGCAAACACAAGGTTCGTCTCAAATTATTAGATCCGCTTGCAGAGTTCAGGGTCAATTTAAATGAAGGCGTTATCGTGTATTCCGATCAGCCGGTGAATGGTTTAAAGCAAATGGAAAAATCAGTTAAAGGCTTCAAAAATACAACGCCCAGGTAGCTGAATTATTCTTATATAAAAAAATTAGAGAAGCCAAACCTTAAAGGAATTTGGCTATCATTATCGCCTTGGGCAGGGCGCTATTTTGATAGCAGCCCTCGGGGGGCGTTCTCATCCGGAAAGAATTTAAAGATTCATCAAAAGGAAGTAATGTTTATTTAACAGCAATGTTTATATTCTTTATTGCCGGCCTGGCTTGTATTATTTATGCCGGCCTGTAATATTAATACATTCTGAAAGATTAGAATTAATAGAGATCAATGGGAAGTTATGGTTTATTATGTCCGCCTGATTTCGTTGTGCCGTCAGCTTCGCCAAACACTCAATGTTAAATTAACTTTTAAGAATCGAAGTTCATTTATGCTGCTTCCTCTAATCTTGTAAATTCTTCATTTACATTTTCAAAGGCTTTATTTAGAGCATTGTCTTTAAGATCAGGCACAGATAAACCTTCAACTCTGAATACGGTTACATCAGTCATTCCTAAAAATCCTAAAACTGATCTCAGGTAAGATTCTGTAAAATCGTATGCCATCATTGGTCCTTTCGAATAGACGCCGCCTGAAGAAATTGCGAGGTAAACTTTTTTGTTTTTTAACAATCCTTCAGGTCCTTTTTCAGTGTATTTAAAAGTTTCACCGGCACGTGCAATGTGATCAATCCAGGCCTTTAAATTAGAATGTATGCTAAAATTATACATTGGCACACCTATCACAATTGCATCAGCATCTTTAAGTTCAGCAATGGCTTCATCAGAATGTTTTATCGCTTCAGCAAGCTCTGGTGTGTGATTTTCAGCAGGCGTGAAAAACGAATTCAAATGCACTTCTTCCAGGTGAGGAAAAGTTGTTTTAGCAAGATTGTGCGTGGTAACTGTGCTTGCAGGGTTTGCTGCTTTTAATTTTTCTACTATGGCATTACCCAGCTTAATGCTCGTTGAGGCTTGTTCCCGAGGACTTGATATAAGATGTAATATTTTCATTGTGTGCTCTGTTGTATTGATTAAAATTGTGATATATAATTATTTTCTTTTCCAGGCATTTTCAGTATTAAAGATGGGTTTATACACCTCCCGGTAATAAACGGCCAGCAAAATATTTGCGGCAAGTACAAAAATCCCCAGGCCTAAACCTGCTGGCGCAAGTGTAAGATGGAAGAAGAATATATTTAAGATTATGGGAAAGAGTAACAGTAAGGCAAACGGTACAAACACACCGGTTAAAAGCAACGCTCCGCCAACTACCTGTATAAAGGCCATCAATGGAAAAAGATAAGGCGCTTTTACAAGGCCATAAGTAAACTCTGCTGCGGTGCCTGTTGGCGGCGGCATTGGTATAAAATGTAAAAATCCATTAAGGCCAAATACAAGAAAAAGTAATCCAAGTATAACTCTTGCTATGTGCGCAGTAATGGTAAACACTTTGCCTTTTGAAAGTGATGCTGTTGCAGGTAAATATTCTGCTGTTGTTGATTGTGACATAAATTTATTTTTTGAAGTAATATTTTTATACAACAAAACTCGCTCATGAACCGGCTGATAAAAAGGGCTGAAAGAGGCAATTTTATGTCAAAAGTTCGTTTAATGCCAACATTGAAATCGCAACAATTTTAATCCACCCATAATCCTTCCAGGCATGTATAAGCGTGTTAACAACATATAAATACTTCTGTTATTAATTTAAATTTGTATTTCAAATCAACACAACATGCCAAACTTTTTTAAAGACAAAGTGATTTTAATATCAGGTGAAGTAAGCCCACTGAGCATGGGGATTATTCACTCCTTTTTAAAAGAAATGGCTGTTGTTATTTTCCCGTCTAAAAGCCTGCGCCAGGTTGAAACCATAAAAGCATTCAGGGACATCGGCCAGTATGAAAATTTTATTACGCTTTTAGTAGATGTGCAGGATTTTGATAAGGTAACAGAAACCTGTGAAACCATTACTGAGAAGTTCAGCAAAATTGATATCTCCATAGAAATTCCGGAATTTTCAAACTCTGAAAAAGATCTTACTGAAACCAGTATAGATGAATGGAATAACATGATGGAAACCGATATGCTGCCGTTCTTTATGGGCGCACGCATTGTGCTTAACCTGATGAAAGGAAACGCCAACGGCATGTTTGTGCATGTATCTGATGGCAGGTTTTTTAAAAATATTACCTCCTGCGCTTTGGCAAGAGTTGCTTTCACTACCCGCATGGAAATGTCAAAAATATTTGCTGAGGAAGCAAACCGTAATGGCATAAGATATTATCATCTTTGGGCGCAGGATTTGTCATCATGCAGTGAATCGCCAAAGCCTGCTGGCGGGCCGCCTGAGAAAAGCGCTGAAACAATAAGCAATGAAATAATGGAGCTCTATAAAAAAGAAACATACAGTATAGCAATGGCATTTCAATCATTTCCAAAGCAACTATTGCAGCAATAATAGATAGCAGTAGCTTCATTTCCCCGTATGAATAATCCTGATTCTTTTATTGATACTTATGGCATTGAGGAAGTTCACGCTGATGCGGTAACAACACAAAAAGTACAGGCTAATGAATTTTTTGTTTACACAAGTGATGAGATACCCGTGCAGGAAAAAATGTTTCGCCCTGCACGCTCCGCCCACTTTGCCGTACATCTTAATCTCGGTGAGGCGATAGAAATAAAGTATAACCTCATTAATTATAATATTCAAAAAAATGCCCTGTTTATTATTCACCCGGGCATTGTTCACGTTTTAAAAGAGGTTGATCATTTATTTGCCTGGAGCGTAGGCTTTACGCATGAGTTTCTAAATGCAGCCATGGTACACAAAAGCCATCCGGAAGCCCTTAGTTTTTTGATACAACAAAGCGATCCCTTATTTCCGCTTGCGGAACACGAAGCGAAAACGTTTGGCACACTTATGCTTTATTTAAAGAACCTGGCGGATAACAACGGGCACCCGTATAAAGAAGATATGCTGCACCATGGCTTCAATCTTCTTTTGCTGGAGCTGGCGGCTGTTGCAAAAAAATACAGGGGCGATGAAGAACACGGCATGACCCGAAAAGAAGACATCTTATCTAATTTTTTAAAACAACTGGCTGCGCATTTTAAAGAAGAAAGGAGTGTGCAATTTTATGCAGATGCGCTTTTTATTACGCCAAAGCATTTAACTAAAACAGTTAAAGAACTAACTACCAAAACCTGTGGTGAGTTTATTGATGAGATGGTAATTGCCGAAGCGAAAATATTGCTGGGCGGTCTTTCTTATTCTGTTGGCCAGGTGGCAGATCATCTCCATTTCAGCGACCAGTTTTTCTTTTCTAAATTTTTTAAAAGACGAACCGGCATGAGCCCGAAAGAGTATAAAAATTCTTTGTGATTTTATAAAAAAGATTATCGCTGGTATACTGATTCAAGATTGAAAGAGTCTTTTAACATATCATCAGGCAAATCCCTGGGTTCAACAAGTTGAATGGTTTCTTCAGAAACATATTGCCCTTCAAATTTAAGGGGGCGTTCTTTTGAATAAATAAAATTAGTTTGCCTAAAGTCATTCACTTTTGCTGCACTTTCCAAATAAAATCCGCCAAAGCCTTTGTCCTGCGCCTTCTTAATGTAAAACCAGTTTACAGTTTCATCATGCTCTCCCTTACCGGTAAAAGTATGCACGGCAATTTTTCTAACTTTATCAGGTGGCACAACATGAGACTTGCAACCGGTAAAAATTAAAATAATCAGGCAATAAAATAATTTTGATGGCATCAGTTATATTTAAACGCTTATTGTAGTGTTGTATTATATTCCTGCACAAAAGTAGCTGGCATCAGAACGGTATAAAATGTCTGATAGAAGGAAAAATATGTTTAAACGGCGTTAAGTATGATAAAAGAACAACTACGGCTGCAAGAGGCTGCGGAAGGAAAATTCGCCTGGAAAAAATGGGGGCCTTATTTATCAGACCGCCAATGGGGAACGGTTCGTGAAGACTATAGCGCTGATGGCACCCCATGGGAATTTCTTACGCATGATATGGCCCGCAGCAAGGCATACAGATGGGGGGAGGATGGCATTGCAGGTATAAGCGATGAGCAACAATTGCTTTGCTTTGGGATAGCGCTCTGGAATAAGAAAGACCCGATTATTAAAGAAAGATTTTTTGGCCTCGCCAATAATGAAGGCAATCATGGAGAGGATGTAAAGGAACTCTATTACTACCTGGATTGTACCCCGACACACTCTTACATGAAGATGCTGTACAAGTATCCGCAGGCAGCATTTCCTTATGATGTACTTGTTGGCGAAAATAGCAGGAGGGATAAACTTCAACCCGAATTTGAATTAATTGATACCGGCATTTTTAATGAAGACAAATATTTTGATGTGTTTATTGAATATGCTAAAGCTGCGGAAGAAGATATTCTAATCAAGATTACGGTGCATAACCGTGGCAGTGCAGAGGCCGAACTGAATATATTGCCACAGCTTTGGTTTCGCAATACATGGGCATGGGGTTATGATGATGATAAGCCGCAATTAAAGGCTTCTGATGGTGGGGATGTACTGATAGATCATAAAGCGTTTGGGCATCTTACCTTATATATTGATCATAAAACACCGCTGCTGTTTTGTGATAATGAAACTAATGATAACAAGCTTTATTGCACCGGTAACAAAACGCCTTTCACGAAAGATGGCATAAATGATTTTTTAATTACTAAAAATAATAAGGCAATCAATCCTGCTGGCAATGGTACTAAAATGGCAGTAGACTATGATCTCATTATAAAAGGAAAAGAATCAACAACAATTCGTTTGCGTTTAAACGCCGGCAATGAGCAGCCTTTTGCAGATTATGAAAACATTTTTAATAACAGGCTCGAAGAAGCCAATGCATTCTATCAATCATTACAAAGTAACATAGCATCAAAAGAGGAACAGATGATTCAGCGGCAGGCTTTTGCAGGCATGTTGTGGAGCAAACAATTTTATTATTATGATGTACATCAATGGTTACAAGGCGATCCGGCACAGCCTGCACCACCGTCATCACGCAGGAATGGAAGAAACCATGAATGGGCGCACCTGAACAATGCAGATATCATTTCTATGCCTGATAAGTGGGAATATCCCTGGTATGCTGCATGGGATCTTGCTTTTCATTGTATTCCTTTGGCTTTGGTAGATCCGGGTTTTGCAAAAAGCCAGCTACTGTTGTTAACCAAGGAATGGTATATGCACCCTAACGGCCAGTTGCCGGCCTATGAGTGGTTGTTCAACGATGCTAATCCTCCCGTGCATGCATGGGCAACCTGGCGTGTTTATAAAATTGATGAAAAAAGTAATGGCAGGGGTGATCTGCCATTTTTAGAATCAGTGTATCATAAACTGCTTATTAATTTTACCTGGTGGGTAAACCGCAAGGACACTGAAGGCAATAATATATTCCAGGGTGGCTTTTTGGGTTTGGATAATATTGGTGTTTTCGACAGGAACACGCCATTACCTTCCGGCGCTTATATTGAGCAGGCAGATGGCACAAGCTGGATGGCCATGTTTTCACTTAACATGATGCGCATTGCCCTGGAGCTATCCCGCAACAATCCGGTATACCAGGATATGGCCACAAAATTCTTTGAGCACTTTTTATATATAGCTGGCGCTATGGCCACAATGGGTAGTACCTCATGCGGCTTATGGGACGAGGATGATGAATTTTACTATGATCAATTGCGGTTGCTGAATGATGGCGGCACCAAACTAAAAGTG
>JANLXV010000480.1:0-6476 GCA_031365305.1 Chitinophagaceae bacterium | reverse complement strand
ACTAATCATTTCAAAAAATATAAGGTCTCCACATCCTACCTGGAAGTACCGGTTGAATTAAGATTTACTTCAAAGCCTGAAACACCTGCTAAGAGTTTAAAGTTTGCTGTAGGTGCTAAAGTAGGCACATTGATTAACGCTCATACAAAAGGTAAAACGCTGCAGAATAAGAATAATCAAACCGTTAATAGTTACTTAGAAAAAGAAAACTCTAAAAAATTCTTTACCTCGACCAGGTTGATGGGTACTGCCCGCATTGGTTATGGTGTTTTCTCGTTGTTTGGCTCCTACCAGCTCAATAATATTTTAAAAGATGGCACCGGGCCAAATATGAAATTATACCAGGTAGGCTTTACCATAAGCGGTTTATAATTACACCCTTTCAATTGGCATAAGCCTAAAGGTTAGTATCTTTTACGTCTCATTAATTTTTATTAGAGTTGATTGACAAAAAGCGATTGATAAGCGATAGCATAACTGCTGTTTTGGTGGGCCTGATCTATAAAGAGCAAACTGAAACCAGGCTTAACGATTACCTTGATGAATTGTCTTTTCTTGCAGAAACTGCCGGCGCAAAAGCCGTAAAACGTTTCATTCAAAAACTGGCCATGCCAGACAGCAGAACATTTGTTGGTAAAGGCAAGCTGGAGCAGATCTACAATTATGTACAAACGCATTCGGTAGATATTGTGATTTTTGATGATGAGCTTAGCGGTTCTCAAATTCAAAATATTGAGAAAGAACTCAAGGTAAAAGTGATTGACAGGTCAGATCTTATCCTGGATATTTTTGCTTCAAGGGCCAAAACGGCGCAGGCTAAAGTGCAGGTTGAACTGGCGCAATATCAATACTTATTACCAAGACTCAAAGGTATGTGGAGTCACCTGGAGCGGCAGGGCGCTGGTATAGGCAGCAGGGGCCCGGGTGAAACAGAAATTGAAACTGACCGGCGTATTGTAAAAGAAAAGATCAGCCTTTTACGTAAGCGGCTTTCAGAAATTGATAAGCAAGCGTCCACACAAAGAAAAGACCGCGGCGAATTTATAAGAGTTGCCCTGGTGGGTTACACCAATGTTGGCAAATCAACCATTATGAACTTACTCAGCAAAAGTGAAGTGTTTGCTGAAAATAAATTATTCGCTACACTGGATACTACTACCCGTAAAGTTGTTTTTGGTCATACACCTTTCTTAATAAGCGACACTGTCGGTTTCATAAGAAAACTGCCGCATCACTTAATTGAAAGTTTTAAAAGCACATTAGACGAGGTAAGAGAAGCGGATATTTTATTACATGTGGTTGATATTTCTCATCCGCAATTTGAAGAACAATTTGCCGTAGTAAATAAAACACTCCAGGAATTAAAAGCCTTTGATAAACCAACGGTAACCATTTTTAATAAACTGGATGCGTACGAAGCGAACACCTTTGACGAATGGCTTGAAGATAACATCAAGGTAGAATTGCTTGAGGAACTTAAACAAAAATGGCAGAGAGAAACTAACGGAAACTGCGTATTTATTTCTGCTACGGAGCGTACAAATATTGAAGAACTGAGGCAAACCATTTTAAATAAGGTTCGTGAAATTTACCAGGTAAGGTATCCATATAAAGCTGAGTTTTATTTTTAAGTATCATGTCGTCGCACAGGAAATTTAAATGGCATAAAATAGCAGATGGAGAATATGATATTCCTTTTGGGCCTAATAATTTGGCACAAGTATCCGCAGGCAATAAAACTATTTGTGTTTCCAAAACAGTAGATGGCCTTAAAGCCTGCGCCGCAACCTGCCCTCATGCCGGCGGCATATTATCAGAAGGTTTTATTGATCATGCCGGCAATATTGTTTGTCCTATCCATCGGTACAGGTTTAATGTAATGAATGGAAGAAATACATCCGGCGAAGGCTATCATCTAAAAGTTTATCCGGTTGAGATCAGGGAAGAGGGCATCTTTGTAGGTATCGAAGATAAAAGTTTATTCGGCTGGTAATTCGTGAATTAATGCATCGTTCATTTGATTAATCCTCAAAATATATCAAACAATAACCAGTTATTAAAATGGCTTGTTGCTTTGTGTGTATTGTTAAACCTGAGTGGATTGTTCATTCCAGTTTTAGGCACTGATGGCACTTTGTATGCGTCTATTGCAAAAACCATGGTACGGAATAATAATTACCTGGAATTATTTTCGCAAAATAAAGACTGGCTGGATAAACCTCATTTGCCCTTTTGGATAACAGCGGTTTTTTTTAAAGTATTTGGTATTGCAGGCTGGTCGTATAAATTACCAGGCATTTTGATAATGTTGATGGGTGCCACTTATACCTATCATTTTGCCAGGGCGCTTTATAAGAATATTACAATTGCATTATGGTCAGTAATTATTTTATTAACTGCTGAGCATATCATTATTTCCAATCATGATGTGCGAGCCGAAGGTTTTTTAACCGGCTTTATCATTGCCGCTACATATCATTTTTATAAAGCCATACAAAGCAAAACATTTATTCATCTCTTGTTAGGATCGTTATTTACAGCCTGCGCCATAATGACCAAAGGCATGTTTGCGCTGATACCTATTGGCGGCGCCATTGGCGGTCATCTGTTATTAAAGCAACAATGGAAAGAAGTCTTAAATGTTAAGTGGTTACTTGCGGGCATTGTAATTCTATTCTTTATTTCACCGGAGTTATACAGTTTATATTATCAATTTGATCTGCATCCTGAAAAAACTGTATTTGGTCAAACCAATGTTTCAGGTTTAAAATTCTTTTTTTGGGACAGCCAGTTTGGACGCTTCTTTAATACTGGTCCAATTCGCGGTAAAGGCGATCCTTCCTTTTTTCTTCATACAACTTTATGGGCCTTTCTCCCATGGTCAATCATTTTATATATTACGTTAGGTAAAAAAGTAAAACAATTATTTACAAGCCGCAACGTAAATGCTGAGTGGTACTGCTTTTCAGGTGGCATACTTACTTTCATTTTATTTTCTGTTTCCAAATTTCAATTACCGCATTATCTCAATATTGTTTTTCCTTTCTTCGCAATTATTACTGCTGATTATATATTTAATAATGTTAGAATTAAGCCGCTTTACATTATACAGTTGGTTTTGACAATACTTTTAATAGCAGGTGTTTTTGGGTTGAATTTTTTGTTCTTTAAGAATTTTAGGTTACCTGTATTGATCGGGTTAATTATTGGAATCATCATTATATATTTTGCTATTGGGTTACTGCAAAATTTTAAAGACAAACTAATTATTATAACAGCACTCGGTGCCTGCTTTATAAATTTTTATTTAAATCTTGTATTCTACCCGGCGTTATTAAAATACCAATCGGGAAGCGAAGCGGCATATTATGCGAACAAAAATTTTAAAGACGTACCCGTTGTTACTTACCAGGTATATTCTTCCCCATTTGATTTTTATATAAATGCGCCGATGATTCTTACTGATAATAGTTTTAATGCTGCAATTCCCAGGGGTTACCTGGTTTATGCAATTTTAACGGATACTGCTTCAATAAAAAATAAAGGCTTATCAATTAAGAAGATCAACACGTTTCCGGATTATAAAGTGAGCCAGTTAAAGGCTAAGTTTTTAAATAAAACCACCCGTGATTCAACTTTAAATAATTATGGTTTGTTCATGGTACAATGAAATGTATCTGATGCCTGACCTTTGGCTATTCATCATATTAATTTGAGCAACAAATGCTACCTTTTTTAAAACTTATAAAAAGGACTAATATATTGATGAATGATAATGGTTTAGAAATTGTTTGTGATGTTATAATATAAAATACACTTACTAAGGCCTGGATGTTTACCAAACCGGGAAATGCTTGGTTCAGCAAATGCTGTAGAAATTATCCAGGAAAAACCAGTATAGGCATTTTAGTTTTTTTGATCATCTGGTATGAAGTACTGGGGTGAAAAAGGCTATCAAAAAAACCATATTTCCTATGCATTAAGGCTAATATATCCACGTTCATTTGTTGAACAACCTCATGCAGGGCATCAACTAAATTTTTCCCCTGTACATACTTGATTTCAGTTCTGTCATGTGTTTTTGAATGCACAATATCGCCTGTTATTTTTTTACTGGCGTCTTCTAAAGCTGAAGCAGGATCTTTTGATACATGGAGGATAGATAAGCCGGTACTTAAAATTTCAGCCATATCTTTTAACCAGGCCACTATATCCATATCTGTATTCCTCAGGTCTGTAGCATAGGCAATGCTCCGTAACGCATTAAGTTCTGCATTTTCCGGCACAATCAGCAAGGGACAATTTATATGATCAAGCACTTTAAACACATTGCTGCCAAACACCAGCGTATTGGCAAAGCCTTCGCCTTTTGTACCCATTATCACCAGCCATATTTTATGTTTTGCAATTACGTTATTAACCAGATCAGGTAATGAACCGGCGTCTCCAAGGTGTGTAATTTCAGGTGTATAAAAAGTATCGCCTGTTTTTTTAAGCTCATCTTTTAGTGCATCAACACCAGCCTGAAGATTGCTTAAGCTTTGCATCTCCGGCGAAAGCGGTGCATTATGCGGCCACACCACAGCGTTGCTTAAAGGTGCTGTATGCATGGGGTATGCGTTATATAAAAAAATGTTTGCCCGGGCTTTTATGGCTAATTGCAAAGCATATTGTTCTGCAGATTTTGCATTTTGCGAGAAATCGGTTAGAACTAAAATATTTTTCATGATTATATTTTATACAGTAAGATATTGAAGTAAAAGATAGCAAGATGATTGAAGTAACCTTTAAATATGATAATTATTGACTTAATAAAAACGGTGTGTCTAAGTTAACTTCTTAACGGCAAACCAAACAATATGTCTCATCTACTCGGCAGGGCTTTTAAACAAAAAAGCCACAATTAAGTGGCTCGCTCCCCCTTCTGGACTTGAACCAGAGACCCTCTGATTAACAGTCAGATGCTCTAACCAACTGAGCTAAGGAGGAATTTCCCTTTTGGGGTTGCAAAAATAAGGATTTTTATAAGCCCGCAAAATATTCAATTAGTGTATAATAAATTTAATTTACACCTGTTGTGTAATGCACCTTAATCTTAAGACAATGCTGCCCATGAAAATGTTCCCTCAAAACCTGGAGATGTAATATTGGACAGCCATTACCCTTGTCAACAATAAACAGTTAGATTAAGCTCTGCCCATATTTAAAAAAATTTTTGCTGCAGATGCTAACTGGAAAGAACTTACGAAGCGTTTACCTAAAGTGAATTTGCTGACGGTGAGTGAGGAGGAGATGAAGAGGATTATGGAGTGAGGAAAATTCCCGAAAAAGTATTTTTGTGGGTTTTGTCATTGACAATTTAATAACCCGACTTATACAACTTTTTAAAATTTTAAAATCATGGCTACACAAAAGGAATTGAAAATTTTATCAATCAAAAATTCCAGCCCATTATTATATGCCAAGGTTCTTAATGGAGAAATGAGCATTCAAGATGCTTATAATGAAACAAAGAGATACAATTAGGGCTTAGCGAGTTTAGGGGAAAGAACACAAAGAAAAAAGAGTTTGCTACTGATTTTAAGAGGATAATACAATTACATAATCCTTCCGTAGAAGAACTCATAATTGAAATATAAAAGGCCTTCCCTTTCACATGGAAGGAATTCATCAAATAATAACCCCAATTTTTAAGGGAAATTTTATTCTGAGGGTTAAGTTTTTAACCACAGTTACTATATTTGTTCAGAACATTCATTATAGTAATTTTTTAAACCGGAGAGTTCTGAAACCCGTGGGAGTTCAATAGTAGCTCCTCAGAAGAATCAGATCGGCAGTTACAGAGCCTCCACAAATTCGTAACTGTCATGGTAATTAAGCCAAATCCGGGGTATTATACCTCCCACCCAACAAAGAGTAATGAATATTACTTACTGCAATTAGCCAAGCATAAAAATTCAGAACAGGCACAAGCCGCAAAAAATCAATTAATTCTTCAAAACGAAGGTTTTCTCAAATCCTTTATCCAATCATGGATTGGAAAAGGAGAATATATTGATTTCAATTATCTTCTTCCGGAAGCCAGAATAGCTTTTCTGTCAGCTATTAATGCGTATGATCTAAGAAAAGAAGTTTCAATACGGACATATGCAAGATTTTATTTGTTAGAGCTAAAAAAACAAATCTTTAAAAAGAGTAAGTTAGTTGAACTTAAAACTGACCATTGCACGGCAACCTGCAGCGTACCCAATCCAGATTTTAAAAACTTCGATTTAAAAGCATCGATCATAGCTGCAATAGAAAATTGCTTATCTAGTATAGAACAGGAAGTTATTTATATGCATTTTTTTGAAGGATTAAAACAACGCCAGATTGCACAGTTCCGCCATTGTTCTGAGGCCCGCATTAGCGCTGTAATAAAAACAGCCTTGCCAAAATTAAGAGCACATTTAACTGATATTAATATAACACCTTGG
>JANLXV010000464.1:0-20680 GCA_031365305.1 Chitinophagaceae bacterium | reverse complement strand
GCCTTTTTTGAAATGTTTGCTGCGCTTTCAAGTAGAGGTAAGGCATGGGCATAATCGCCCATTTGCTGGTAGGTGATCGCCAGGTTGTGTAAGCTTAAAGCGTTATCTGCATACGTTTTTCCGAATAACCGTTCTTTAATTTCAAGGGATTGCAGGTATAGGGGAACCGCCGCCTGGTATTCCGCTTTACGATAATATGCAGAAGCTATCCCGTCTAAACAATAGGCATATTGGAGCGTGTTTTCACCTAATGTTTTTTTTGTGATATCAAGCGCCTGCTTAAAAAGTTGCAAAGCTTTCTCATATTTTAAAAGGTACATATACATGTCGCCGGTAAAATAAGAGCGCATAGCAAAATGTGCACTGCCGGCGCCGAGTATTATTTTTTGTAGTTCCAGTTCTTCATCATGAAAACGGGCAGCTTCATCATACCGATGCATGACCTTATAGGCTATTGCAAGAAAAAATAAACACCTTGCATGAATGATCTGAAACCTGCGGTCTTCTTTTTTTGTAAGCTCTAAAGCTTTAAAGGCCAGGCGCAGTGCCTCGTCTTTATTTTCAGACCAATTGATTTGAACCATGTTAATTAAACTCTCTGCATATTCAGGATGTTCTTCACTCAAATTTTTCTTTCTGATGCCAAATGCTTTTTCAATTAAAACGTTCCCTTTTTGCCATTTACTAAAATAACCATATAATACACCCAGATTATTAAGTGCAGCAGCATAATAGAGACTTTCATTTTTTGGAGATAATTGGCGGCATAAACTGACCAGCTTTTCACCAAAAGAAAAAATAATCTGGATATTAAAGGGCTTAAAATTCATAATCTCATTTTCGCCAATAACATTTATAAGTACTTCTTCTGCATTGATGAGGTTAACAATAAGCGAATCATTTGTACCGTTACTTATATACAATGACTGCACTTTATCAATTGCTTTTTTAAGATCAATATCCCCGGTATTATTTTTAAAGTGCGACAAATAAAAATTAAGGCTGTCAGGCGCTGAAGGCTGTGCAGGCGCACTTATAATGTTTCCTAAAAAGACCAGGAGACTAAAGAAAAGAGTCTTTATTATTTTTCTAAAAATATTGCCCATTTTATACTAACGCTATCAGTAACTATAATTTATATAGCAGGTTAGCGTGCAATTGTTAAGGCTGGTACGAGTTTAATTTTGCAAGGGTAGTTATGGCTATGCTGTAAGCTGGGAAAAACATTAATAATACAATGAATTTAAAAAGAATTGATTTATTATCCAATCAATAGTTGTTATAATTGACCAGGCATAATAACCTATCAGGACAAGTATTATAAATCCGTCATTTTATTTGCTTTAATTGCTCTTTTAACTGTTGTGCTTTTGTTTGGTAGGATGAATGTGTGTGGTTATTGGCGAGCTGCTCTAAAAATACATGTGCTTTTTTCAATTCTCCCGTTTTAATGTAAGCTAATGACAAGTACCACCTGGCCTTAACTAAGTAAGTGTTATCCGGACTGTTGACTATAGCGTTTTTTAATTCGGGTATAGCACTTTGGATATGATCTGTTGCCATATAGCTTAAGGCTTTGTAATATGCGGTATAAAACAAGCTAAACTTTTGCTCATCTTCTTCTCCTCTCGTTACAATATTTATATCAGCTTCGTTAATTGCCACAATAGCTTCTATATACTTTTTATTTTCATACAACACAAATGCTTTTTCAAGCGGGCCTTCTTTTTCAACAGGTGCTGCATCAGGTTTAAAGTTAGCAGCAAATAAAGTGGCTGTTGTTAGGTTGGCAACTTCAATATTTTTTCCATTCTTATCAGGCCTAACTATGATAGTATCATTTTGCACGATCGCATCTTTTGAGCTATTCTGCTTAAAAAAAAAGGTATCCGGTTTATTTTTTTTATTTAAGGTATCTGTTATTGTATTTTCTTCAGAACTACTATTAGCAGGCTTATTTTTTAGGTACATGGTAATACCGAAAGCCATAACACCGGTGATTCCCGCTGCTATAGCTACCTTATAACCCCAATTCAATTTCCCTTGGTTCAAAGCTTTTACAGGCGGCGCATCGGGGGTCGTTTGTTTAAATGGGTTTGTTTCCTTTACTGGTAGGTTAGCAATATTTTGACGTGTTTCATTTTTAAAATAAAGCGCATTCAGGTTGCTTATGGTTTGCCGTAATTTGTTTTCATCACCACCATATTTTTTACCTTGTCTCATATCTGTTTCTATTTGCCGGTACACTGTAACGGCAGAAGCAAGCGCTTCATTTTTTGCCATTTCAGTCTCAAACAGCAATTGTTCATTACTGCTCATTTGTCCGTTAAGATAGTCTTCAATTTTTTGAAACCAGGGTTCCATAGGTTATTGTTTAAGCAGGTTGAATTCAGCAGAATGTTTAACTAATGTGACCAGTTCTGCCATGCATTCACATTTTTTCTTACGGGCATAACCATAAGTAATGTTTAAAATAGTAGCTACTTCTTCCATTGGTTTGCCACTCCAGTTTAATTGCAATAATTGTCGGCAATCTTCACATAATTCTCTCAACTTTTCTGCCAGCAGATCTCTGCGTGCCTGCTGCAGATTAATTTCTTCGATTATTTTAAAGCTGTCTTCATCAATATTATATACATCAAAATGGTGCATTGTTACCTTATCCAGCTTTTTTTTCCTTAATTCATTTAACCATTTATTTTTACAAGCTGTATAAAGAAAAGCTTCTAACGGACATGTCAAAGTGAACTTTTCATTCTGTATTTTTTTGTAAATTGATAATAATACTTCCTGAAACACATCCGCCGCATCTGTTTCTTTGCCATTATTCTGCAATACCATCCATTTAATTTTACCTGAATATTTCCGGTACACCTCCTCAATAAGTGCTGTGTCATTGTTCAACAGCGCCTCAAGGTATTTCTGATCGGGGTGTTGCATCTCCCTTAAAATACACAAAATTTTATTGTTGCAGAAAGAGTTATTCCGATGCAGCTCCGTATCTTTTTGATGGGATGGGATAAATTCACCGCAGATTAAATAATGTTTCTTGCCCCATACTTTAAGCAGGAATGGAAGAAGTAGTAGCTGAATTCAATCTCAGCCTAAGTTTAAAATCTTTTAAAAAAAATGAGAAGACCTCTACGTTAAATAAAATTTATTAAGCCTTATCTATTCGCAGTTCCTTTTTTAAAATTGCATAAAGGCTTTTTTCAAATTTTTCAAGAGTAAATAAATTTGTAAACCTATCTTTTCCAGCTTTACCAAGTTCCTGCCAAAGCGATGGATGAGTTGATAATAATTCAAGTTTATCAGCAAGTGCAATAGCATTTTTTTGAGGTACTAAAAAGCCTGTTATGCCTTCATCAACAATATCAGCAATACCTCCTTCAGGTGTTGATATAATGGGTAAGCTGTTATCCATAGCTTCTAACAATACGAGGGGAAAACACTCATTTTTATAAAATGTCGGGAAAACAAAAACATCAGCCTGGTTAAAGAACGCTATTTTCTCTATGCCATATTTTTTGCCGTGTGCTTTAACCTTGCCGCTGAGATTGTATTGATCAACCGTGCTTTGAAATGCCGGAGGATTTATGTCAAACCAATCACCTGCAAAATCACAATAAAAGTCTACATGACGTGATTGTAAAATTTTACATGCTTCCACTAAAACCCAGACACCTTTTTCTGCCATCATATTTGATAGGTATAATATTTTAAGAGGCGAATCAAAGCTTTTGGCTTTATGATGTGGCCCCGCCGCCGAAGGAATACCATTGGGACAGATGTATGTGTTTTCTTTTTTTACATAGAAGCTGATATCATCCATTAAATGGTTAGATAATAAAATGCTTTTTGTATTGCGCAATGCAAACCGGTGCAAAGCCCTGTTCATAAAGCTTCCGGTACTTTTAGAAAAGCCTTTGTTGTGAAAATGGTAGAGTATACGGGCATTAAAGAATTTTACAATTCTTACAATCATAACATCTTTATAAAAGCCCGGCCCGTTAGCTGTAAGCGTCATATACACCAAATCAGGTTTGATGTGTCTCATGGCCTTAAATACCTGCTTTTGTATTTTTAAAATGCCGCTGAATTTGCTCAATCCTGATTTGCCTATTTCATTAAGGTTGGCTGATGTTCCAAGGTTAATGTAGGTGCAATCAAATTCACTATTAATAGGAATACTTTCCTTAATGAATTTACCAACCATTGCAGCGCCGTGAACTGGCGGCGGATAATGCAGTATAAAAAGAATTTTTTTTTTCATTATGGCTTTGAAGTGTGCAAATGTATTTTAAAATGCCTCCTCTCATTACATAAAAGCCATATTTAAACGTTTTGGGTACTCTTATATTTTGTACCTATGGTTTTAACGAGGCTATAATAAAAAAAATCCGGGCAGCCCCGGATTTGCATATTGGTGAAATATAATATCTGCAATTAATTATTCATCTTCTTATCTTTTGCCCTGCCTAAAACGTATCCGCCGCCGGCGCCTAAAATTCCACCAATAATAGCCCCTTTTCCTTTCTTCTTACTTATGATGGCACCACCTATTGCACCGCCAATTCCACCAATAACTGCACCTTTAGTCGCATTGTTCCAACCTTCTTTTTTTGCAGGTACGTTTTGCCCTGTTGAAGACGTACCAACTCCCTCTGAACCTGAAGATGGCACACCTGTGGTGGCAGGAACGGGAGTTGGTGTAGGTTGAGCTACTGGCGCAGTTTGTGTAACATCGTTATTTTTTTCAGGCACGGAACGTTGAACATTTGTTCTTTTCCTGGCAACCGGATAGCTTACTCTGTTTTGATAATTATGAACCGGCGCTGGTTTGGCCTGTGTTTCTACAAGGGTAGCAGTGTCAGCAAATACATTATTCTTATACATTGTAGTTGTATCGAATGAAGTACCAATGATCGCCTGATCATTAGATTGGTTTTTACTGTTGCAAGAAATAATAATTGCTGCTGAAAATAAAAGTGGTATAAGTTTTTTCATGATCATATAATTTGAATATATGATGTGAAATGATACCCGATGTTTAATTAAGGAAATGTTATAACCTTTTCTCAGCATTTATTCAGGCTAAATAAATCCGGCATTTATTTCATGATGCCTGCAAGTTTAAGACTGGTTTTTTTTAACCGTCTTATTTCTACATCTTCAATTATGGGATCGGGAAAAAGAATTAAGGAGTTCTTATTTTCTTTCCACCAGGCAGAGTTGCTTAATAAAGAAAAATGCATGATTGCCACAAGATACTTCCTGTCTTCGTTAGCATGCCATTCTTCTATCCATTCAAATTTTTCATGGGGAATATTTTCAAGGGCATTAAAACTTAAATAAGCTTTTACGTAAAAATCATTGGTCAATTCGCCGGGCGGTTGATGATATAATTTTTTATACTCGTATTTATAATCATAGCGCAGGGCAGAAACATCACTCAATACTGCTGAAGCTGTGGGCAGGCTACCAGCGCCTTTGCCGTAAAAAAATTGTTCATCAGAAAAAGAGCTTTCAATTACAACACCATTATATTCATTTTTTACAAAGGCCAGGTGATCATTTAGTTTTACAAATTGCGGCAAAATACAGGCTGCAATTTTTCCGGTCTTTAATTTTTTGGCAAGCGCAACCAAACGGATCTCAAAGTTTTTTTCTGTACCTTTTTTTGCATCTTCTTCATCAATATTCTGTATACCGGAAAACACAATGTCTAAAGTAGTTGCAACAATACCGTAGCTATGGCAAAGGATAATTATCCATTTGTGCACAGCGTCCCAGCCCTCAATATCAAGGGTAGGATCAGCCTCGGCGAAACCAAGTTGCTGGGCCTGTAACAACGCTTTTTTAAATTCAAGCTTTTCTTCAAACATCCTGGTAAGAATGTAATTGGTAGAACCATTAACGATAGCTCTTAAAGAATACAGCATATCATTATCATAATATTCTTCAAGGTTCCGGATAACAGGTATTGAGGCGCAGGCGGCTGGTTCGCATAAAAAGGGCATACCGGTTTCCTGCTGAAGTTGAAGAATTTTTGGCAGGTGCTCAGCAATCATTTTTTTGCTGGCACTTACTACAGCTTTTCCATTTTTTAAAGCGGTTGAAATAATATCAAAAGCAGGTTCAGATTCACTGATCACTTCTACAACCACGTTGATCTCATCATCAAAGAGAATTTCATTTTTATCCGTTGTAAATAATGATGCAGGCGCAATTCTTTTTTTACCTATATTTTTTATACAAACTTTTTTTATAGTTGCATTTAGCGACGTTTGTTGCAGAGCCCTATACAAACCTTCGCCAACTACACCAAAGCCAAATAATCCTATCGTTAAATGTTTATTCATTATTAATCAATTTCTTTTACAGCGTTATTGGTGTGAATATTAGTGCCAATACAATTTTTTAAAAGTTCTTCTATCTGGTGAAATTCAAGCAAAAACCCATCATGCCCATACAAAGAATTAATAGCTTTAAAACTGCTTTCCTTTATATTTTTAGCAATAAACTGTTGTTCATTAACAGGAAATAAAATATCAGTTGTAATGCCTATTACCAATGCTTTTGCTTTAATTTTTTGAAGTGCTGCTTCAACGCTCTCTCTGCCACGGCCAACATTATGCGTATCCATGCCACGGCTTAAAAAATAATAACTGAAAGCATTAAATCGTTTTGATAATTTATCGCCCTGGTACCGTTGGTATGAATCAGCTCCTCTCTTTATATCTTCTACCAAGGCATTATTATCTGTGCCGTTTAAATTTAAAGATGTGATCTCCTGCGTGTGCGTATAGGTTTCATAATTTCTATAAGATAGCAACGCACAGGCCCTGGCAGCCTTCATGCCATTGATGCCAGCCTTCGGATCTTTTTGTAACCATGTGCCATCACTTTCAATACTCATGCGCTGGGTTGTATTAAAGGCCACACCCCAGGAGGAGTGCCAGGCATTTGTCGCAATCGGAAATATATATTCAAAAAGATCAGGCTCTTCAATGGCCCATTCAAGCAATTGCTGGCCACCCATAGAACCACCGATGCCGATATGGATTTTTTGTATGCTTAGGAGTTCACGCAAAGGTTGATAAGCCCTGATCATATCTCTCGTGGTAAAGTGCGGAAAATCGTGATAATATATAAGGCCGTTTTCATCTTTATCCAAAGGGCCAATGCTGCCATAACAACTGCCTGGCATGTTTACACAAACAATAAAATATTTTGCGGGATCAAAATATTTCCCGCTGCCTGTGAGGCCCGGCCACCATTCCTCAGGATTGCTGTTGGCTGTTAGCGCATGAAATATCCACACAACATTATTGCCATTTGAATTTAGAGTACCAAGTGTTGTATAGGCAAGATGATAACCCCTCAACTTTATGCCACTTTCAAGAGTTAAAACATTTTCAGTTTTGAATATTTGTTCTGACAAAATAAATTAACTGTTTAATCCTTCGGCAAGCTCAGGATTTTAAAATATTGATTGACCTAGAATGACTAATGCTTTTTTACTGACATTCATCAACTTTATGCTACTGGTTCTGCAGCAAATACTTTTGCGAATGCCTGCTCAATATCTGCCTTAATATCTTCTAAATGTTCAATGCCCACACTTATCCTTACCTGGTTAGGTTGCACACCTGCGGCAATTTGTTCATCAATACTTAATTGTTCATGTGTTGTAGAGGCAGGGTGAATGGCCAGTGTTTTTGCATCGCCAACATTTGCCAGGTGACTGATGAGTTTAAGAGCATCTATAAACTTGCTGGCATTGCTTTTATCTCCTTTCACGCCAAAATTTAAAACCCCTCCAAAGCCATTTGGTAAATATTTTTTTGCAAGCGCATTATATTCGCTGCTCGCAAGGCCAGGGTATTGTACAAAGTCTACGGACTCATGTTCTTCAAGCCATTCTGCCAGGGCCAAAGCGTTTTCTACATGTTTCGAAACTCTTAATGATAATGTTTCAACACCCTGCAATAACAAAAATGAACTGAATGGTGATTGTGCCGGCCCGAAGTCTCTTAAGCCTTCAACCTTTGCCCTAATTGCAAAAGCAACATTTGGTAAACCCAGCGGATTACCTTCGCCAAATACATCCCAGAATTTTAACCCATGATAGCCTTCACTGGGCTCGGTAAACTGCGGGAACTTTCCATTGCTCCAATCATAATTACCCCCATCTACAATTACCCCGCCTATGGTTGTGCCGTGGCCGCCGATCCATTTTGTTGTTGATTCAACCACAACGTTTGCACCGTGTTCAAGCGGGCGAAACAGGTAACCACCTGCGCCAAAAGTATTATCTACAATCAAGGGCAGGTCGTATTCTTCGGCAAGGCTTGCAAACTTTTCAAAGTCAGGAATATTTAGCCTTGGGTTACCAATTGTTTCCAGATATATGGCTTTCGTGCTTTTATCAATATGCTTTACAAAGCTTTCTACGTTATCGCCATCAGCAAATCTTACTTCAATGCCTAATCTTTTAAAAGCAACCTTAAACTGGTTATAAGTGCCACCATATAAATAAGAAGAGCTTACAAAATTATCACCGCTTTGTAATATATTATTTAATGCTAAAAACTGAGCAGCCTGCCCGGAGGATGTCGCAACTGCCATAACACCGCCTTCCAAAGCGGCCATGCGCTGTTCAAAAACATCTGTTGTAGGGTTCATGATCCTTGTGTAAATGTTACCGAACTCTCTTAAGCCAAACAGGTTCGCCGCATGTTCTGCATTGTTGAAGCCGTAAGAGGTGGTTTGGTATATTGGTACGGCCCTGGCATTTGTTGCAGGATCAATTTTTTGACCAGCGTGTAATTGTAAAGTCTCAAAGTGAAGGTTGTTGCTCATTTTGATAAAATTTAATTGTAAAAATTAATTTGTAAAAAGTAAAGTAATGAAAAAAATAGTTGGTCGGAGGTGTAGCCGTAGGGCAAAAAAAATATGCCTTACGGCATATAGCAACAGGCATACATAAAAAAAATAACCGTATGTTTTGCACCTGTCTTCATTACTATGCAAATGTAATAGACTTTACATTTAATTTCCAAACTTTTCTAAAATTCATGCCATTTGGCTGGTGTATATTTGCGCCGGCATGTCAATAAAAAAGCTCCCGGAAAAATCACCCGTTCAACAGGAATATATAGAAGTTTTTGGCGCAAGAGTTCACAATCTCAAGAACATTGATATCAGCATTCCCAAAAACCAGCTTGTTGTAATTACCGGTATTAGCGGCAGTGGCAAGTCATCTTTGGCTTTTGATACTATTTATTCAGAAGGCCAGCGCAGGTATATGGAAAGTTTTTCTGCCTATGCCAGGCAATTCATGGGCGATATGGAAAGGCCTGATGTAGACAAGATCACGGGCCTTTCACCGGTTATTTCTATTGAACAAAAAACTACCAATAAAAATCCACGCAGCACTGTAGGAACAGTTACAGAGATATATGATTTTTTTAGATTGTTGTTTGCAAGAATAGGGCAGGCTTACAGCTACAATACCGGTAAAAAAATGGTGAAGTGGAGCGAAGAAGAAATTGTAAATAATATTTTTAGACGGTTTAAAGGTCAGAAGATCTCATTGTTGGCGCCGCTGGTAAGAGGACGTAAAGGCCATTACCGTGAGCTGTTTGAAGATGTTAGAAAGAAAGGTTATATAAGGGTAAGAATTGATGGAGAGATTAAAGAGCTTGTACCCAAAATGCAGGTTGACCGGTATAAAATTCATGACATAGAATTAGTGGTTGACAGGCTGCCTGTAACAGATGATATGCGTGTTAGGTTAAGCCAGAGTGTACAAAAAACATTATTACTTGGTAAAGATCTGATGTTCATTATTGCTTCAAAAGAAGAGGATACTAATGCTGCAATAAAAAAGATTAAAAAAACGTCTGTCGCTGCGACAGCCTCAAAAGATGATGAACTGGCATCTTACAGTAAACAATTGATGTGTGAAGATACCGGCATCAGTTATGAAGAGCCTTCGCCAAATAGTTTTTCATTTAATTCACCTTATGGCGCCTGCCCCGTTTGCAAAGGCCTCGGTAGTGTTTACCAGGTTAATGCAGAAGCCATCATTCCCGACTGGAAATTGTCTGTTAACGAAGGCGGCATTTCGCCACTCGGTGAGCAAAGAGATGCCTGGTCTTTCAAACAGGTACAGCAGATCGCTAAAAAACATAAAATAAATCTGGATAAGCCGCTTAAAGAACTACCATCAAAAGCGCTGAATATTTTATTGTATGGCAAAGAAGAAACTGATGATAATGACACTGTAGAATTCGATCTTGAAGAGAGCCTTATAATTGAAGATAATGGCAGCAATGGTAAATCGAATACTTATTATACAACTGAATACGAAGGTGTGATCAATATGGTTAAACGCTGGTTCAGTGCCTCAAATACCAGCGAAGGCACACGGGAATGGACAGAGAAATACATGAAGCTAAAAGCATGTGTAGCTTGTGAGGGCAAGCGTCTTAAAAAAGAAAGTCTATGGTTTAAAATTGATAACAACAATATTTCAGAATTAAGTGAGATGAATCTTGATAAATTGATGTTGTGGTTTGTTGGCATTGAAGATCGTTTAAGCAAAAGACAGAATACCATTGCGAAAGATATTTTGAAAGAGATCAGGGAAAGACTTCAATTTTTGCTGGATGTCGGCCTCACTTATCTGCCGATGAACAGGGCTTCCAAAACCCTGAGTGGTGGCGAATCGCAGCGTATCAGGCTGGCCACGCAAATCGGCTCGCAACTACAGGGCATAACCTATATTCTTGATGAACCAAGTATTGGTTTACATCAAAGAGATAATCAAAAGCTGATTAGCGCTTTAAAAAATTTACGGGATATTGGTAACAGCGTATTAGTGGTAGAACATGATAAAGACATTATGCTGGCTGCCGATTATTTAATTGACATCGGGCCTGAAGCTGGTAAACACGGCGGTGAAATAGTTGCTGCAGGTTTACCCAAGGACCTTTTGAAATTAGATACCAATACTTCAGCCTATTTAAATGGTCATAAAAAAATTGCTGTGCCTGCAGAACGCAGAAAGGGCAATGGTAAAACACTTACAATAAAAGGTGCATCGGGTAATAATTTAAAGTCTGTTAACGCTTCATTTCCCTTAGGAAAATTTATTTGCGTGACCGGCGTAAGCGGCAGTGGCAAATCTACTTTGATCAATGAAACCTTATATCCGCTGTTAAGCATTCATGCCTATAAAAGCCGGATGACACCGTTAGCTTATAAAAGTATTGATGGCCTGGAAAATATTGATAAGGTTATTGAAATAGATCAATCGCCGATTGGCAGAACACCACGCAGCAACCCTGCCACTTATTGCGGTTTTTTTACTGACATCAGAACATTGTTTGCCGCAGTGCCTGAAGCTAAAATAAGAGGTTACACACCCGGAAGATTTTCTTTTAATGTAAAGAGTGGCCGGTGCGATGTTTGCGAAGGTGGCGGTATGCGGGTTATTGAAATGAATTTTTTACCTGATGTGTATGTGCATTGTGAAAAGTGCAATGGTAAACGCTACAACCGTGAAACGCTTGAGATAAGATATAAAGGTAAATCAATCAGTGATGTATTGGACATGACGGTAGAAGAAGCTGTTGAATTTTTTATGAATGTGCCTTATATCTATCGTAAGGTAAAAGTTTTGGAAGACGTAGGTTTAGGTTATATCACATTAGGGCAAAGTGCTGTAACGCTTAGTGGTGGCGAAGCACAGCGTGTAAAGTTATCAACTGAACTTGGGAAGCGTGATACCGGCAAAACATTTTATATACTTGATGAACCAACAACAGGTCTTCATTTTCAGGATATACAACACCTGGCTGATGTATTAAATAAATTAGTTGATCGGGGAAACACGGTGTTGGTAATTGAACACAATATGGATATTATTAAGATTGCTGATTACATTATTGATATTGGCCCGGAGGGTGGAGATGGTGGCGGAAAAATTATTTCCCAGGGTACACCCGAAGAATTGTCAACTCATAAAACAAGTTACACTGCTCAATTTTTAAAAGCTGAGCTATCATAAAAATACGGGGCATCATCCAGGTTTTAGAATGTGGTTTCAGGGGTACGGAACACTGAGGTGTTACGTTTATATTCCTGAACAATACCCCGGTAACTTTACATTAAAATCTTAAAGGGCACCTGGTTTTAGACGCTGTACTTTTCAAATAATCATTGTTATACCCACCATTGTTATCCCCCCCCTGCCCTAAACGGATACCTATTTTCATCAGGATAGAAAAGTATGAGTCGTTCTGATTAGGATTGCCTCTTTGTGTACCGGGCCTTATCCTGCTTGAACCTGGCGTGCCCGAGCCATTTGTTTTATCATGAATTTTCCTCGCTATAGCTGCATCTGCAGGCGAAAGATATTTTTCAAAATATTTAGGATCAATATAACTTGTACTTACATCATCAATATAATCCGTAAAACTTTTGCGGTGTAAAAACTCCAGGCTCATATTAACCTTTTCACTTATAAAATATTTTATACCTCCGCCAAGCGGCACGTTAATTTGCGTTAATGAATAATTTTTTCGCTTAGGATATTCCGCCATGCCCTGACCTTCGGTGTGCAACGGTTTAAGATAATACCAAGTTTTTTCACCATTGGCATTGGTTAGCGAGCCCTGCGGATTAAAATGACAAATACCAATACCTCCCAATATATATGGACTAAATTTTGGCGAAAAAAATTCATCATCTTTTTTTAGCCACAGATAGGGATGAAGTTCCATAGCGATATATGCTTCTGAAAGCGCTGATTTAAAATCAAGGTTACGTTCTTTGCGGGATAATTCGGCTCTGCCACGGGTATCAATAGCAGCATCATCTGATTGCAGATAGCCGGTTTGTGCAACTCCCCGGAAGCCTATATATTTATTGGGGTAGAAAGCGATGAATCCACCCTTTATGATGTTAGTAAATTCAAGGTTTACATCTTTTATAAAACGTTGCCCTCTTCCTGCATTTCCGCCAAGATCTCCAAGAAAAAATGATGGTCCGAAGGTTAGCCCTGCTTCCCAGGTGGCTGTACCCGACCCAAAAGTTATTTGCTGGGATATGCTTTTTAATGGAAATACTGAAGTGGTACCAAGAATTATAAAGTAGTAAAATAAACCCCGTAGTAGCCGTCTCTTCATTTGAACAGTTTAAGCTTTACACAGATTATTGGTATCTGATACTTAACGGCTGATGTGTTCTTTTTATTGTAAATGAGTTTATAAACGAAGCATTTCTATATGCTTAATCCCATCTTCTAAATAAACCTCCCCAATCTGTTTAAAACCAAAACTTTCGTAAAATTTTTTTAAATATAATTGCGCACCGATGGTTATAGGTTGTATGCCAAAAAGCTGGTGCAGTTGTTCTATAGACCTTGTCATAAGCTCCCGGCCCAAATTTTTACCGCGATAATCTTCTGCTGTTAACACCCTGCCTATGGACATATTATCGAACGCTAAGCCTGCCGGCAATAAACGGGTATAAGCAGCCAATATTTCCCCATCCCAGGCCATCAGGTGAAAACATGCCTGGTCTTTATGATCGCAGTCTTGGTAGGCACAATCCTGTTCAACAATAAATACCTGGTTTCGCTGCTGCAAAATCTTATACATTTCAAAAGAAGAAAGCTCCTCAAAGCTTTTACATTTCCATTCTATCATTGTTTCGCCTATGAGTTTTTAGTAACCATATTTTTCTTTCCACCTTTCTTTTAAAAATTTCCTTAATTCATCTTCACGGGCATTTTTACCAGGCTGATAAAAAGCCGTGTTCTTTATTTCATCGGGTAAAAATTCCTGGGTTACAAAGTTAGCATCGTAGCTATGGGCATATTTATAATCTTTTCCATAGTTTAAATTTTTCATCAGCCTGGTGGGGGCATTCCTGATGTGAAGCGGCACGGGCAGATCGCCATGGTTTTTAACGGCGGACTGTGCGGCGGCAATTGCCACAACCGCCGCATTACTTTTTGGTGAGGAGGCCAAATAAGTGGCGCATTGAGAAAGTATGATATTGGCTTCAGGATAGCCGATAAGATTTACTGCTGTAAATGTATTTGTTGCAAGCAATAACGCATTAGGATTAGCGTTACCAATATCTTCACTGGCCAAGATGACCAAACGCCGGGCAATAAATTTTACATCCTCTCCGCCTTCTATCATACGGGCAAGCCAATATACCGCAGCATTAGGATCGCTGCCACGTATTGATTTTATGAAGGCTGAAATGATATCATAATGCTGCTCGCCTTTTTTATCATAAAGCGCAATGCGTTGCTGGGCAATTTCCATAACGCCAGCGTCAGTAATAACAACATCATCCCCTGATGTATTCACCACCAATTCCAGCAGGTTATAGAGTTTTCTTACATCTCCACCAGATATATTAATGAGCGCTTCTGTTTCTTTTAAATCAATGTTTTTCGTTTTTAAAACAACGTCAGTTTTTATAGCATTTTTCAATAGCTGAATCAGCACTTTCTCATCAAGTGATTTTAAAACATATACCTGGCACCGGCTTAGCAAGGCGCTGTTTACTTCGAAAGATGGGTTCTCTGTTGTGGCACCAATTAGGGTTATTATGCCTTTTTCTACGGCGCCTAATAAAGCATCCTGCTGGCCTTTATTAAAGCGATGTATTTCATCTATAAATAAAATAGATCTTGTAGATTGTTTTGATTCATCAATCACCTGTCTTACTTCCTTCACGCCGGCCGATATTGCGCTTAATGTATAAAAGGGTACATTGATAGTGTTGGCAATAATATTGGCGATGGTTGTTTTACCCACACCAGGCGGTCCCCAAAGTATCATTGACGGGATGTTGGAATGCTCAATGGCTGCACGTAAAATACTGCCCTTGCCCGTTAAATGTTCCTGGCCTGCAAGGTCATTAATTGTTGTCGGACGTAATCTTTCTGCCAGCGGGATCTGTTGCACAATAGACGATTGAAAAAGAAAATGAATTTAAATTATTTTGATGATTCCGCTTTGCTTATAAGTGCAAAAATATCTTCTGCCGATACCGCTCTTTGCTCATCATTTAATTCTATCACTACACAATAGCCGTTAGCACCACCTGCCGAAAGCATGGCCTGCACCAGCTTTTGCTGATCACTTTCCAGTCGTTTTCCATTCCAGATTTCCTTGGTACATAAGCAACCCAGCGATGGCGTATGAGGGTAATAAGTTTTACCTGTATAATATTCAGGATTGATGGTTGTACCATGCGCAATAATTTCTGTTCGCCCTGCCAGCCCTGCATAATAACTTTCATATAAGGGCTTAAAATCTTTTAAACTTTTTGGCAGCAACTGCTCATATTTTTCAACAGACCAAACCGTATCTAATAAAGTACTGTCATTAAAAAAATGTTTTGCGCCATCTTCAACAGGCAGCAGCATTTGTATGTTAGCAGTTGGGCCAATAAAGCTGTTCATAGACACACCGAAACCTTTCAATCTAAAAATACCTTGCGGGGTGTTGCCGTTTGTAATGTATGAAGGCAGATTTGTAATACTCCTTGCTAATTGAGGTACACAGAAAAGATTATTCGTGCTATCTTTTACAAATTTCCCCTCGGGATTTCTAACAACAACAAGCCCGGGAAAATCCCTGTTTGCCCGCTGAAAACTATACATTACAATCTGCCCCGGCAGAAATTGTTTATCCAGTATTTGACCAAGTTTTTTTGTGTTTAAAAAATCATCCCCACGGGCGTTAATGCTAGTCATCTTTTGCCGTAGCATGATGAAAACGGGATGCTCCAGGTCATTCGGGAAATTATTTTCAATAAGATGAGTAATGCTATTTAATAACGTGTCATCATGATTGTTTCTTAACAGGTATTCAGCGCATATAGCAAAAACTTTTGGATTAGGCGCTGCCTGAAGTAAGTGAGATACCTGACTGGTGAACTTTGCAGGATAATTGCTGTAGGCCAACCCTGTCAACGCTTTTTGAAAGTCTTCGCTTCTGTGTAGAATAGAATCAAAACCTGAAGAAATCTTTTTATCTAGTTGAGGCGAAGTAAGCTGCAATAATTCCAGTGCCCAAAATGCTTCCTGCCATTTTTCTTCGGTGCTATCATTTAGTGGTAAGGATAGATTAGCATTGATAGACCTATTGAGATTATTGAAAAGTTTTTCTCTTGCCTTTACGGTGGTGTAACTGGTATATAAATTATCCTGGGCAAAGGCATAAAATACCATCAAGCATAGGCAGCCTGATAACAGGCATTTTAAAAGAAGGTTCTTTTTTAAGTTCGGAAGTTTTTTAATTTTTAGTGAGATTTAATTTGATCTGTAATTCTTCAAACTGCTTATCATCAATAATAGATGGCGCATCTATCATTACATCACGGCCACTATTATTTTTAGGAAAGGCTATAAAATCCCTAATAGATTCACTGCCGCCAAGAATAGCACAAAGCCTGTCGAAACCGAAAGCTATACCACCATGTGGCGGAGCGCCATATTCAAAAGCGCCCAACAAAAATCCAAATTTATGTTGTGCTTCTTCTTTACTCATGGCTAAAGCGGCAAACATTTTTTCCTGCAGGTCACGCTGGTAAATTCTTATAGAGCCGCCGCCGATCTCGTTGCCATTTAACACCATATCATACGCATTAGCCTTTATGCCTGCATAAGGATGTTCTAAATACTTTGCTGCATCATCAATAGCCGGATCATTGCTGATCATCACACTAATGTCCGATGGCTTAGGTGAAGTAAATGGATGATGCCTTGCCACCCAACGATTGCCATCTTCATCATATTCAAACAACGGAAAATCTGTAACCCACAATAATTTAAATTCGCTTGACTTACGAAGGCCGGCCTCTCCGGCAAGATATAAACGCAATTCGCTCATTGCTTTTCTTGTGCGTTCCTCTTTGCCGGCCAATAAAAAAATAATGTCACCAGGTTGAGCATGCGAAAGCTTTGCCCATTCTGCTAATTGCTCATTATCAAAAAATTTATCAACGGAGCTTTTTAAAGAACCATCAGCATTATACCGGCAATAGATCAAACCACTCATGCCAATCTGTGGTCGTTTTACCCATGCTGTAAGCTCATCCAATTGTTTACGGGTAAACTCTGCGCCGCCTTTTAATGCCATGGCTAGGACGGTTTCAGCATCATCAAAAACCTTAAAACCTGTGCCACCTTCTTCAGTATTTTTAAATACCTGAACTCTTCCCAGAAAAGTTGTTGCAGGAAATTTTAAATTGGTAAGCTGCATGTCAAAACGAATGTCAGGCTTATCATTTCCGTACGTCCACATGGCTTCTTCCCAGGTTATTCTTTCGATGTCTTCTGTATAGTCAATTTGTTTAACTTCTTTAAAAATATACTTTACCATGCCCTGGAACATTTGTAGAATATCTTCCTGTTCTACGAACGACATTTCACAATCTATCTGCGTAAATTCCGGCTGTCTGTCTGCCCTGAGATCTTCATCACGAAAACATTTTACGATCTGGTAATACCGATCATAACCGCTCACCATTAGTAACTGCTTAAAGGTTTGTGGTGATTGAGGCAAGGCATAAAACTGGCCTGGGTTCATCCTGCTTGGCACCACAAAATCCCGTGCGCCCTCCGGTGTAGATTTTATGAGGAAGGGCGTTTCAACATCTATAAAATTTTGCTGATGCAGGTAATTTCTTGCGGCCCTGTTCACGGCATATCTTAATTCTAAATTCTTTCTAACAGCGGCTCTCCGCAGATCAAGAAAGCGGTATTTCATCCTGATGTCATCACCACCATCTGTATCATCCTGTATGGTGAAAGGAGGCACAGCAGATTTATTTAGAATAGTATAATTTGTTACCAGCACCTCAATATCACCGGTAGCTATATTTTGATTTTTGCTGCTGCGTTCTCTCACCTCGCCTGTTACGGTTAGCACAAATTCACGACCCAATGGATTTTGTTCAAGCTGTGTATTTAAATTTTCAGAAAATAATAGTTGTGTAAGGCCATACCGGTCCCTAAGATCCACAAAGGTTATGCTGCCAAATTTCCTTACGGTTTGCACCCAGCCAGCCAATTTTACTGTAGCGCCGGCATCAGCCAATTTTAATTCTCCACAAGTGTGCGTTCTGTACATTATACTATTATTAAAACTTTTAAACGCCGCAAAGATAAAGGCAAAACCTTTTTAGGCTTTTCTCACATGGTGTCCAATTCATTTTTATGAAAAGGCTTCCAGTACGCATAATACCAGGCCAGGCATAAAGCGCCTGCAATAAAAGGGATCAGGCAAAGATGTTTATAAGTGATGTGACCATAAATTATTGCAGTATCAAAGCCAAAAAATTCGCTGATCATCCAGTATGAGTTAGCCATGATCCATAATACAATGGCGATGTTATGTGCAGCTTCTGAAACAAAATGACGGGTTCTCCAGGCAATAATTATGGCGATGATCAGTGTTGGAAAGATCATCGCTATACCCAGCGGTTTAAAAATAATGCACCAGCTAATGTCTTTTAGTATCCAGAAAACAATATGGAAATTTTCCATACGGCGGTATTGGATAGGTATAGAATATAAAGCCGGCGGCGCTTGATTGTTTGCAGCTAATACAGGTTGCTCCATCTTAAATGTTTATTACAAAATATTATTCTGCTCAATTTAAAATGGAAAGCCGAACTATCAAAATGAAGTGCCTATTCTACATTAACCCTTATGCCTTCTGAATGTGCCGTGAATTGCGGCGCATATAAACATTGTATACTCGTGATGCCATTACTGAAATTGCCATTGTGCGTAACAAATAAATTGTATTCAAACACATAATTGCCTTTCGGTAAATAACTGAAGAAAAAATTGGTGGAAGCATCTTTAGTGCTTTCATAATATCCAAGACCGCCCTTATATTTATAGGAACTTAAAACATTTACCGGTTCCATACAGGCCGCTCTCATATCTTTCATGTGTATGTATTCCATATCCCGGTCTGCACGCAATTCTATTCGCACAGTGATCTTATCGCCGACTTTTAAGCCTTCATTATTTGTGATGGGTTGCAATACCGGGCCACGATCCGTATTTTTTGTAATGAATAATTTTTTGCTAAGTTTTAATGGTGTTTGGGCGAAAATTATTTTATCAAGATCTTCAAAATATTGCCAATACACGCCGCCCCAGGTAGGTGTAGCCGTGGCATTTGTTGAAGATACCTGTACGGCAATTTTACCCAGTTGCGGTGTTACCTTATCTTCTGTAAATACATATTTGAAATAACCGGTACCGGCCTGTTGCGGCAATTGATCACGTTGTAGTATTGAATCGCCCAAAGTGATGGATACTTTTTGTTCAACACTTAACCAATCCACACCTTTTAACAGCAAAGCATAACAGGCATCCGCAGTTGCCTTTGAGGTAGACCAACTATTGGTTTGTTTATTTTTTAGCAGCCATGTCTTAAGGTCGTCAACGGCTTTGGCATCATTGCTTATTTCACTAAAAGCCTCTATCATCATAGCCTGCGATTCAATAGGCGCCTGGTACCATAAATATCCCCCTGAAGTCCAGTCTTTCCAATACATGCCGAGCTCTTCGTTTACAATACTATTTTCTTTTAATGATCTTAAAATAGCTGTTGCAGTACCCTTATCATTTGTTCTATAAAGCGATAAGGCGATCATTGCCTGTGTGTATTTATTTTGTTTGAGCCAATTGGCTTTGAGTTGATTTCTATAATAATTATAGGCCGGTTTTATTTTTTCAGCCACTGGATTCTCCGTCAATAAACTTCTCAAATAAAAATACTGCGCTGTGATGGGCTGAGGATAAAATGGATAACCAATTTTAAGTGACTGTTTACTTTTCTTTAGTTCATCATAATCTTTTTTTAGGGCAGCATCTAAATAAGGCAAAGCTCTTACGATCATCGCTTTTACCTGATTTTCCTGTGATGGACGAATGGCCTTCAGGTTAAGCAAACGTGCAAAGCCACCGATGATGTATTGCGTAATATAACGGTCTTGAGGGCCGCCCTTGAACCAGACAAAACCACCATTGGGCGATTGCCATTCTTTGAGCTTTTCAAAACCCGTATTCAATTTTAAACCTAACCTGGCAGCATCAAAAAGCTCAGCTAAATTTTTCATTTGTGCAGTTTCATTCATCGCTTCCAGCAACCACGGTGTTTCTTCCAGTAGTACGGATTTTAGCTCTTCGTTCTTTTGAAGATTAGATTTGAAATTAGCCGTATCCTTTTGCCAAAGCGCCATCATCTCTGCAATTTTCGGCGATGACTTAAGAATATATTGCGCTAATGTATTGGCGTAATAACTATTAAAAAGATAATCTGCACATTCATACTTTGGCTCGGCTAAATAAGGCAACGCCTGTATAGCATACCAGGCCGTGTTAGTTGAATATTCAATGGTAAGCGAATGGCTTTTTAAAGTTTCACTTTTACCCGAGTTCAACAATTTATCAAAGTTGAAATGCTTAACAGAATCGCCTCTGGTATTTAAAGGCAATGTCTCTGTCACCAGCATCCTGTTCGTGAGAATAGGTAAAGCAGCTTCTTCACCATCGCTGTTATTACCTGACCTCGCAACAATCCTGTACACCAAGGCATCAGTAAAATTAAATGGCACT
>JANLXV010000447.1:0-2197 GCA_031365305.1 Chitinophagaceae bacterium | reverse complement strand
AATAAAAATTACTTTAATAACCTAAATCCGGTGGGCAAGAAAATTTATGCATTCAAAGAAAAGTTTTTACGGATGAGGTTAGCTATTCTAAATTTTGATATGATTAATGAAGAGTTAATGGACTCAAATATTTTTGTGAGTTTATGTATGGAAGGCAACACAGTATACGACCTTATAGAAACAAAAGGGTATTCAAAATTACTGACCGATAAAATTACAGAAAGCCTTAAAAAAGAGACCACTTTTTTTGAAGAGACTATTTATGGCATAAAACACAGCGCTCTAAATTAGGCGGGTGCCTTTCTGCTGCAACCGCCTTTATTTCCTGCCGCAGAATGTTGACGCTTATCATCATTTAGTATTTCATCTTTTTGCTAAAACGGGTTGTCTTGTATCTATCAATAAAATATTCAAGCGCCAAGAAAACCCTTCAAAAGTCTGCTGCGTGCATTACTTCTGAGTTTTGTAAGAGCGTTATCTTTTATCTGGCGGATTCTTTCACGGGTCACGTGAAAATGAGCGCCTATGTCTTCAAGGCTTAATGGGCAGGCAGGCCCCAGGCCGAAAAACAATACTATAACTTCTTTTTGACGTTTCGTAAGGCTTGTTAAGGCTCTTTCAACCTCAGTATGCAACGATTCTGAGAAAGCAAGTTCTCTGTCTGTGCTATCTGCATTCGTGTTTATCATCACCTCTCCTAAAGTGCCATCTTCGCCTTCTAAAACTGGGGCGTCTATACTAACCTGGTGCAGGGAATTAGCTATTGCTTCCGAAACCTCACTGACATCTATATGCAAAAAAAGTGCGAGTTCATCGTCAGAAGGCGCTCTTTCAAATTTCTGTTCTAACAGTGCGATTGCTTTTCTGATTGTTTGAATCATACTTATTTTGTTGAGTGGTAAACGTACAATTCTTGATTGCTCAGCTATTGCCTGTATAATACCTTGCCTTATCCACCATACCCCGTATGATATAAACTTAAAGCCACGGGTTTCATCGTAACGCTGGGCAGCTTTTATTAAACCGAGATTTCCTTCTTCAATAAGATCAGAAAGAGACAAACCCTGGTTTTGATATTGCTTTGCCACTGAAACAACAAAACGAAGGTTGGCCTTTGTAAGCGTACCAAGGGCTTTAGCGTCGCCCAGCCTGATTAGCATTGTCAGCTTAACTTCTTCTTCGGCACTTATTAATTCAACCTTCCCTATTTCATGTAGATACTTTTCAAGGCTTAAACTGTCTCTTGTGGTAATAGATTTTGAGATCTTAAGTTGACGCATGCTCATGGTGATACAATTGTATAGTTTTTAAGCATCGTTACTTAGGTGTGCAGCATTAAAAATTTACTTTAAAGAACTTGGAGAATATTTCATAATGTACCACTATTAACGTTATAAACAGTAATAACCTGTTTTATGAAATTGTAATGTAAAAAATGCAAATTAAAACCGGGTATTTGAATAGAGGCTAAAGAAAGATTATAGTACTGCCTTATATACGTTAATGCATTGGCGCTTTGGGTACAAAATATTTATAAAACCGGGTCGGGCTTCCTTTCCGCAAATCTCCTGCTTAAACCATTCAATAAAAATATCTCCGCCAGCGGTAAAGTCGTTTATATTACATAAGAAAATCTTATTTTAATAAAAAATTACAGCTATGAAGATGAGGCTAATTTTTATAACGGCGGCCTTTGCCTGTGCGGCTTTTATACATGCCATTCCGCATAAGTTCTTCCCGGTAAAAAACGCTGATGAACACATTACAGTTTATAAAAAACGTTTAGCCATTGGCTGCAGTCCTGATCTGTCAGCAATTAATTTTACAGATAGCGCTAATATAATACCGTTGCTTACAGGCTGGGGCAATTACCGTATGCCTGTAACCGCCGCTAACGACAGTGCCTACGTTTACTTTCAGCAGGGTATAAATATGTACTATGGTTTTCACATTATTGAGGCCATGGCATCTTTTGAAAAAGCCATATCTTTTGATAAAAATTTTGCCATGGGCTATTGGGGAAAAGCCCTGGCTTACGGGCCGAACATTAATGATGGTGGTGTGGCAATATCACCTGCTGCGTTTGAAGCCGCTCAAAAAGCAAAAGACCTATGTGCTAATTCCGGTATCATTGAAAAAGCTTTAATAGATGCAATGCGGGTGAGATATTCGCATGATACTGCAGGCAATCGTGAAC
>JANLXV010000441.1:0-3428 GCA_031365305.1 Chitinophagaceae bacterium | reverse complement strand
AAATACCCGCAGCACCGTACCTACCATTATTTTGTTTTAAAACATTGATGAGTGTTACAATAATCCTTGCACCACTGCACCCCAGCGGATGGCCTAACGACACTGCACCACCGTTTATATTTACTTTATTGGGATCGAGTTCTAATTTCCGAGTGTTGGCAATACCTACAACACTAAATGCTTCGTTTAATTCAAAAGCATCAATATCTGCAATTAATAAACCGGCTTTCCTTAAAGCTTTGGGAACCGATAAGGACGGCGTAGTTGTAAACCGTTCAGGCGCCTGTTCGGCATCTGCATAGCTAATGATTTTTGCTAAAGGCTTTATGTTTAATTCCTCAGCTTTTTGTTTACTCATTAGCACAAGGGCGGCAGCGCCGTCATTTATCGTGCTGGCATTAGCGGCTGTAACACTTCCGCCTTTTTCAAAAGGCGATTTCAATTCTTTGATCTTATCAAATTTTACATTCCAGGGCTCTTCGTCTTTTGAAAATAAAATTGCATCACCTTTTTTTTGAGGAATGGCTACAGGCACGATTTCTTCATCAAACTTTCCTGCTTTGGAAGCCTCCTGGCTTTTAGTATAACTGTTGTATGCAAACTCATCCTGCTCCTCCCGGCTGATGTTACATTCACGTGCGCAAAGCTCTGCGGCATTACCCATTGCATAATTATTATAAACATCAGTAAGACCATCTTTAATCAATGCATCAACGAGCTGGATATTGCCATACTTATTACCCCACCGCAATGAAGGATTGTAGAAAGGTGCCTGGCTCATGCTTTCCATGCCACCGGCAATAACAATATCGCTATCACCAAGCAAAATATTCTGAGCGCCATTTACAATCGCTTTAAGACCACTTGCGCAAACCTTATTTACAGTAGTACAAATTACCTTATCTGGAAGGCCCGCAGCAATAGCAGCCTGCCGTGCGGGCGCCTGCCCAAGATTGGCTTGCAACACGCAGCCCATTATTACTTCATCCACTAAATTTTTATCAAGACCGCATTTTTCAAGAGCACCTTTAATTGCTGTGGCGCCAAGTTGCGTTGTAGGAATATCTTTTAATGAGCCTCCAAAACTTCCTATTGGTGTTCTAACGGCTGCAACAATGTATATTTCGGTTTTTTGCATAAATATTTTTAAGGATTGCAAAGATACTGTCATTGTCTAATTAGGTCATTAATCTGTTAGTCATTAGTGGTTGAATATTGAAATTTGAGTATTGGTTATTAATATGTGCATTTGATCTTTCTTCATTCTTCATTCAGCTAAATTGAATAATTTGCCGCTTCATGATCTCATCTGCTACCATCCAGCAAATTTTAAGTAGAATAGACATTGTTGATATTGTTGGTTCATTCATAAAGCTTAAAAAAAGAGGCGTTAATTATCTCGGGTTATGTCCGTTTCATAACGAAAGAACGCCTTCGTTTACGGTATCGCCTTCAAAAGAAATCTATAAATGTTTTGGTTGTGGCAGAAGCGGCAATTCCATTGGCTTTTTAATGGAGCATGAAAAATTTAGTTATGTTGAAGCCCTTAAATGGCTGGGCGCCAAGTATAATATAACTATTGAAGAAACTGAAGTAAGTGCTGAAATAAAGCAGTTACATGCCACGGCAGACAGCCTTTATATTCTTAATAATTTTGCAGCACAATTTTTTGCTGATGAATTATTTATTGGTGAAGAAGGCACTTCAGTTGGGTTATCTTATTTGAAGAAAAGAGGTTTTAGAGAAGATGTTTTAAAAAAGTTCCAGGTTGGTTACAATGCAGAAAATGGCCAATCTTTTACCAAAGCTGCGTCATCTGCACAATACACAAAAGAGGTCTTGCAAAAAAGTGGCCTTGTTGCTTTTAGAGATGATAGTAGCATAGATAATTATCGCGGAAGGATCATTTTCCCGGTACATAACCAGAGCGGTAAAATTGCAGGCTTTGGCGCAAGAATTATTAAAAGCAATGATCGGGCGCCCAAGTACATTAATACACCCGAAAACGAAATTTATGTAAAAAGTAAAATTCTATACGGGGCCTGGTTCGCAAGGCAGGCTATTGATAAAGCAGATGAATGCCTTTTGGTTGAAGGTTATACTGATGTATTGGCGCTGCACCAGGCAGGTATTGAAAATGTTGTAGCAAGTGGCGGCACATCGTTAACACCTGACCAATTACGATTGGTAAAAAAATATACCAACAATCTCACGATCATTTATGACGGAGATGCCGCTGGTATTAAGGCTGCCTTAAGAGGTCTTGACCTGGCATTGGAAGAAGGCCTGAATGTAAAGCTGGCTTTGATACCCGATAACGAAGACCCGGATAGCTTTATTCAGAAAACCAGCATAGAGAATTTTAATATTTTTATTAAAGAGAATAAAAAAGATTTTATTCTTTTTCAGCTTGAGCTTGCACTGAAAGAAACCGGCCAGGACAGTTATAAAAAATCAGTACTTGTTAACCAGGTGGCTGAAACCATCTCTAAAATAAATAAGGCTGAAGACTTTACGAGGCAACAGGATTATGTACAAAAAACCGCTTCAATATTGAATATTGATGAAGCGGGGCTTCATTTCCTTGTGAATAAATTTGTACGTGAAAGAATTGTAAAACAGGAAGGGAAAAACTTTGCTGCTCAAAATTTTGATTCAGATCTTACAACAGGAACCGAAATTCGGGACACTGATGAAGTACAAGATCTGTTTAAACCTGATGAAAAAAATGAACGGGGCTTAGTGAGGGCATTACTCGAATTTGGCAATAAGGAATGGGAAGCCGGCCAGTCTGTTGCCAACTATATTTTAAGTTGTGTTGAGGAAGAAGAACTTATCGAAGACCAAAAACTATTGGGCATTATTTCTCTTTACAAAAACTGGTATGTTGCCGGTGAAGAACCAACTGAAAAAACATTTTTATATTATGAAGATCAGGATCTGGCAAAAACGGTTTTCGCTTTATTTGAATTTCCGTATGAAGTAAGTTTGGGTTGGAGCAAACATAATGCTGAACCGATAGCAACAAGGGAAAGCCTGTATAAACAGGATGTGCTTTCAACAATAAATTACTTGCGCCTGAAGAGAATTAAAACGATGATTTTGATAAATCAAAAGGATATCGAACGTAATACAACGCCGTCGGATGTAAATGAATTAATCCAATTGCACCGCCAGTTGAAAGACATGGAAATTGAACTCACCCGCAATCTTGGAACGGTGATACTTAAATAAGGTTATTTTTCTTTACAGAACATTAAACCAGTTCCTGAACTACTTTACTTTTTCTTGCCGGTACAAGTTCCTGCAAAGCTTTTTTCTTAATAATTGCAGAGGCTTCATTCAGAGCAGTGGTATGGCATTTTGAAAAGCAAATTGCACTCCATACATAATCAAGTACTACTTGTTCCTGCATAGCAAAACCTTGT